>JAYFRX010000030.1:0-14807 GCA_040946945.1 Burkholderia sp.
CGTCGGAACGATATTCGAGAAGACGAAATTGCCGCTGACGACCTGGTTTCTGGCGATCTACCTGGTGACGCAGAGCAAGAACGCCATCAGCGGACTGGAGCTCAAACGCCAGCTGGGCGTGAGCTAAAAGACGGTCTGGCTCATCAAGCACAAGTTGCTGGAGACCATGTGGCTGCGCGAAGAGCGACGCCGGCTCGACGAACGGGTCGAGGTCGACGACGCGTATCTGGGCGGGGAACGCTCCGGAGTAAGGCTGTGGGCGTGGCGCGCCTGGCAAGACGCCGTTTGTAGCAGCCGTGCAGACTACTGACGATGGCCGCCCCCTGTTCATCCGGCTCTCGCCCGTGCCGGGCTTTACCAAAGCGGCCCTTGAGGTCTGGGCGGCCAGCAGCCTGATGCCGACCGCGTGGGTCGTTTCCGATGGCCTGTGGTGTTTCGACGGCGTGACGCAAAAGGCTGCCGGTCATGAGCGCCATGTCACGGACGGTGGCCGTCAGGCCGCGCAGCGCCCCGAGTTCCGCTGGGTCAACACGATGCCCGGCAACCTGAAAACGGCCCTCAAGGGCACGTACCACGCTATCGATCACGCCCAATATGCTCATCGCTATCTCGCTGAATTCGCCTACCGTTTCAACCGCCGTTTCGATTTGCCGGCGATGGCGCCGCGCCTGCTTCGGGCCGCTGTTACGACAAAACCTCATCCGCGCCGTGTGTTGGTGGTCTCGGAGTCAAGTAACTAATCAGGGCGGATTTTGGCTCCTGATGAAGCGGCTCGAGGCGGACCGTTTTTCCTAGCCACGCACAGGGGGAGATCATCGCACTGAGCGTCGAGCAGTTTCACTGGTTGCTGGAAGGCATCGACCTGGCGGCGATGCGCAATCACCCCGAGCGGGCGCTATGCGCGGCTCTGAACGGTCGCGCTGCCGCGACGCGATTGCGATTGTTACAAAATGACGTACACCCGTAGTGGCGGGCGATTGGCTATGGTTGAGGCATAACCCGCGAACGCCTCACGCTCACCGCCAACGAACTTGCCGCGCTCATCGCTGAGCGCGATGCGTTGCGCGGCGAGCGTGATGAACTTCGTGGCGAGCTACGCGTGACGAAGGTCGAGCGCGATCCCTGCCAGGGCGACCTGTTCCTGAATGAGTCGGAGCGCTTGGCTCCGACGTCGGCGACACACGGCCGGCGCAGGAAGACCGGGCGGAGATCGAGGTGGCTTGGGCACAAGCGCAAGCCGCTCGATTCGGCGCTGCCGCGTGAGGTGATTCGATATGAGATGCCTGCAGACCAGCTGGATATCATTCCGCAGCAGATCCGCGTGATCCGTCACGAGCGAGTCCAGTATGCGTGCGAAATCTGCGACCATGGCCTAAAGGTTGCGCCGGTGCAGCCGCGGATCATCCCGAAGGGGCGGTTCACGGAAGCGGCGCTGGCGTGGATCATGCTGTCGAAGTTTATGGCAAGGGCTCGGCTCTGATGAGCGACGGCGGCGCCGTGTACGATCTGATCGCGAAGCAGACCAAGTGGATCCACCTCGGCTACTGGACGCATGCGAGGCAGCACTTTGTGGAAGCTGAAGAGGCGCTGCCCAAAGAGTCGAGTCGCGTGGGCCGCACTAGCCGGCCACGCAGTTCCTGCATCTGATCGGCAAGCGGTATGCGGCTGAAGAGCGGGCACGCCATGCGCCGACACGCTGCCAGCGACTGCGTTACCGCTATAGCCGCATAGCGCTGGGCAAGATCAAGGCGTTGCTGGATGAGCATCTCGAGACCACGCTGCCCGGCGGCAAGCTGGGACAAGCGCTGGGACATCTCGGCAACCAGTGGCCGAAGCTGTGTCGCCACATTGAGAACGAGGCCTGGCCGATATGCAACAACGCTTGTGAGAATTCGATCCGTCCGTTTGTTCTCGGAAGCAAGAACTGGCTGTTCAGCGACACGGTGGCCGGAGCCGAAGGCGAAGGCGAGCCTGAATTTATACTTGCGATCGAGACGTGCAAGGCGAACTACGTCGACGTCTATATCAGTACCTCATCGACCTGTTCAAGGCGCTGCCGCTCGCGCAAACGGTCGACGATTACAAAGCGCTGCCGCCTTGGAAGCTTGGCAAGCCCGCTCGCAAACCGAAGACCTGATCTCCAGGCCCGGAAGGGTCGCCCGAAATCAGCGCTTGAGCTTGGCAAAGGCCGCCGCCATCATGCCAGGCGGCTCCGGCTCGCGTGAACGCTGCGGGCCCCGGCCACCCATGACGCCACGCGCCGCGCCGCGATCTTTGCCTGCGCCGCCGCGGCTGCCGCTGGTGGCGACGCCGGGTTCGTCTTCCATGCGTATCGTCAGCGCGATGCGCTGCCGTTTCACGTCGAGGTCGAGCACCTTGACCTTGACCACCTGGCCCGCCTTCACCACCTCGTGCGGGTCCTTGATGAACTTGGTCGACATCGCCGAGACGTGCACCAGGCCGTCCTGATGGACGCCGATGTCGACGAAGGCGCCGAACGCAGCCACATTGGTCACGACGCCCTCGAGCACCATGCCCGGCATCAGGTCGGACACCTTTTCGACGCCTTCCCGGAAGGTGGCGGTCTTGAACTCGGGTCGAGGATCGCGGCCCGGCTTCTCGAGTTCCGACAGGATGTCGCGCACCGTCGACAGGCCGAAATGTTCGTCGACGAACTCGTTGGGCGCGAGGCCGGCCAGGGTGTCTCGGTTGCCGAGCACGTCCTCGATTCGCTTGCTGATCTTCGAGAGCATCCGCTCGACTACCGGATAGGCTTCCGGGTGGACCGAGGAGCGATCGAGCGGGTTCTCGCCGCCGTTGATGCGCAGGAAGCCGGCGGCCTGTTCGAAGGTCTTGTCACCCAGGCGCGGCACGCGGCGCAGATGCTCGCGCGACGGGAATGGGCCGTTGGCGTCGCGGAAATCGACGATATTGCGCGCCAGCGTGGCATTGAGCCCCGACACGCGGGCCAGCAGGGCAGCCGAGGCGGTGTTCGCGTCGACCCCCACGGCATTCACGCAATCTTCGACCACGGCGTCCAGCGAGCGTGCCAGCTCGCGCTCGTTGATGTCGTGCTGGTATTGACCGACGCCGATCGCCTTCGGTTCGATCTTGACCAGCTCGGCGAGCGGATCCTGCAGGCGGCGCGCGATCGAGACGGCGCCGCGCAGGGTTACGTCGAGTTCCGGGAATTCCTTGGCGGCCGTTTCGGAAGCCGAGTAGACCGAGGCACCGGCCTCGGACACCACGATCTTCTGCAGCTTCAGCTCGGGATGGCGCGAGATCAGTTCGCTGGCGAGCTTGTCGGTTTCGCGCGAGGCGGTGCCGTTGCCGATGCTGATCAGCTCGGCCTGGGTCTGCGCGGCCAGGCGTGCCAGCTTGGCCAGCGATCTGTCCCAGTCGCGGCGCGGTTCGTGCGGGTAGATCGTGTCGGTGGCGAGCAGCTTGCCGGTGCGATCGACCACCGCCACCTTGACGCCGGTGCGCAGGCCCGGATCCAGGCCGATCACGGCCTTGGGGCCAGCCGGCGCGGCCAGCAGCAGGTCCTGGAGGTTGCGCGCGAACACACGGATCGCCTCGCTCTCGGCATCCTCGCGCAGCTTCGTCAGCAGTTCGATCTCCAGATGCGGCTGGACCTTGACGCGCCAGCACCAGCGGCATACCTCGGACAGCCATTTGTCGGCCGGGCGGCTTTGATTGGCGATGCCGAAATGGCACGCGATCATCGCCTCGCCGGGATGCGGCACCTGCATGTCGAGTTCCTCGACCAGGCCCAGCTTGACCGTCAGCACGCCGGCATTGCGGCCGCGGAACAGGGCGAGTGCGCGGTGCGAGGGCACCGCCTTGAGCGTTTCCGAATACGAGTAGTAATCGCGGAATTTCTCGCCTTCCTCGTTTTCCGTGCCCTCGACCACGGCCGAGGAGAGCACGCCCTGGCTGTGCAGGTAGTCGCGCAGCTTGCCGAGCAGCTCGGCCGTTTCGCCGAACTGCTCGGACAGGATGTCGCGCGTGCCGTCGAGCGCGGCCTTCACGTCGGCCACGCCCTTGTCGGCGTCGACGTAGGCGGCGGCCTCGGTCTGCGGGTCGCGCAGAGGGTTGGCGAGCAGCGCCTGGGCGAGCGGCTCGAGGCCGGCCTCGCGGGCGATCTGCGCGCGCGTGCGGCGCTTGGGCTTGTAGGGCAGGTAAAGATCCTCGAGCACCTGCTTGCTGTCGGCGACCTCGATGGCGCCGCGCAGATCGTTGGTCAGCTTGCCCTGTTCCTCGATGTTGGCGAGGATGGCGGCGCGACGGTCCTCGAGTTCGCGCAGGTACAGCAGGTGCTCCTCGATCTGTCGCAGTTGCGTGTCGTCCAGATTGCCCGTCACTTCCTTGCGGTAGCGGGCGATGAACGGAACGGTGGAGCCTTCGTCGAGAAGTTGCACGGCTGCCGCGACCTGCCGCGGCTGGACCGCGAGTTCGGTGGCGATGCGTTGAACAATCTTGAGTGCTACGGTTTCCGTCATGGGTAGTGAGTGCGTCTACGGCCTGCTGGAACGCTCGTGGCCGGCGAACCGGGCCGGGCGGGTGAATGGAGCGAGGCATTTTGCCACAAATGCATCGCGCCACCGCCGTGAGGGCGGCGGCGCGATGTTAGAATTTGCCCCATGTCTCGCAGCTTTCCTACGACGTTGCCAATCTCCCGTTTACTCGGTGCCGGGCTGGCCCTCGCGCTCGGTGCCGCTTCGTCCGTGGCCCCCGCGCAGGCGGCCGCGCCCGATACGACTGTCACGAGCGACACTGTCGCTGCGGCACAGGATCGCAATTTCGATGCCCACCAAAAAGTGCTCAATCAGCGCACGGCGGAAAACAATTATCGTTATGGCGTTGCCCGGCATGACTGCTACAGCAAGTTCTTCGTTAACAATTGTCTAAAAAAAGCGCGTGACTCAATGCGTGAGGAGCGTTCGAGCATCAGCCAGCAGCAGCTCGCCCTAAACGACGCGCGGCGCGCGCGGCGCGCCAAGCGCCGCGACGACGAGCTCGCGCTGAAGGCCGCGCAGCAGCAGGCAGAAGCGCCGCAGCGCGCCGCCAGCGAGGCGTCGAGCGCGGCCGCTTATGCCAACAAGCAGCGCGAGAACGAGCTCAAGCGCGCTCAGCGCGATGCCGATGCGCGGCAGCGCGCGGCGAGCCAGCAGGCGTACGATCAGAAGCAGGCCGATTTCCAGAAGAAGCTCGACGATGCCCACGCACAGGCCGAGCAAAAGGCGCAGGAGCGTGCGCAGAACGCCGAGCGTTATGCCGACAAGCAGCGCGAGGCCGAGCAGCACAAGGCCGATGTCGAGGAACGGCAGCGCCAGGCGGCCGAGAAGGCGAAGGAAAAGCAGCAACAGCAGCGGTAGGGCGTGCCGCGCACGTCGCCACGACAGACGCGAGGGGTGGGTATTTCGTTCGGGCAGCCAACCCGGCGAATCGCGAGCGGCATCGGAAGGCCATTGCGTTGCGCCGGTTCTTCTGAGGAGGCGAGCATGCAAACCCGTCAAGCAGATCTGAAGCAGGAATTGCGCAACCGGCTGGTATTGCTGAAGGAGCAGCACAGTCAGCTGGCCCGCGAAATCGAGATCAAGGAAAACCGCTCTGACATCGACGATCTGGCGCTGCACCGGCTGAAGAAGGAAAAGCTGCTGGCCAAAGACAAAATGGGTCTTCGCGGAATCGTGCGGATAAATTTCGTCATGAAAACGCCTTATAGCGAATGTGGGAGGGGGTGCGAGATTCGGATGTTGCGAAAAAGCTGGCATGACTTCCGCGATGGCTACTTCACGCAAACGAAAGCGTCTGTCCGACGCGTACCGCTTCGAAGGATTCCGTCCTCTCCAAGAGATCCACGACGTGTTCGGCGATCGAGTCGCACCCGTCATCGCGCTGGTTCGGCGCTCAAAAAAACGGCCTGAACTGGAGGCAACCGGATATGTCCTGGTTACGATCGCAAGCAACCCTCGTGCATGCGATCTGTCGAGCGGTGCCTCGCGCATCTACTTGGCGTTCGAGGTGCGAGGCGTTCGATGTCAGTGCGACGGCACGGTGAAGCGCGAGCGGCTGAGCTTCCTTGCCGACAACCCGCACGACACGAAGCGGTTCGGGTGGTAGGTCGGCCGTCGCTGTCGGGAAAGCGCGGTCAAGGATATAGCCGACGCGCTGCACCTGGACTGGCATACGGTCAAGGATCTCGACAAGCAATACATGCGAGCGCAATTGGAACGGTTCGGTTCACCGACCCCGAAGGTGATCGGCATCGACGAGATCTCGATTCGCAAAGGCCGCACGTACCGGATCGTCGTGAGCGATTTGGCGGCGTCCCATTCGTAGTTGAAGGTTGGGGCGGCAGGGTTTCGTAGGTTAGGCGGACTTCAAGTCATGGTCAACGCGTTTATCGGTCGGACGATGCAAAGCAGCGGCGAGCATCCAGAGCTCGTCGGCACCGCCGAGCTTACGGAATCGCTTCTCAGCTTCCAGGAAGCCAGTGGCCGCCCATCGCATCGCCATGTCGACATCGCGATAGCGGTCGACCCGGCCGCTGACGCGGCGCACCGCGCTGTTCGGATTCTCGATCAGGTTCGTCGTCGCCAGGCTGCGGATCAGTCGCGGCGTCAGGTCCAGGCGGTTGACCGTAAACGTTTCCTCAGGCCCCTCAAGCAGCGAGGCCGCGGCGTCCGGATGGTCGTTCTTCAACCATGCCGCCTGGGCCTTCAGCCAAGCGAGGCCGTCGTCGGCCGGCAGCTTGTACGCGGCACGCATGACCGAGACGACCTGCTGTCGGGTCTGCTTCGGCAGCCGTTCGGTCACGTTGCGAATCTTGTGAGTCCGGCACCGCTAGACGTGGGCACGTTCGCCGAACACTGCCTCGATCGCCGAGCGCAGCGCCTTGGACCCATCAATCACGAACAGATAGTCCCGGTCGGTCGCCAGCCCGCGTTCGATCAGGCTATTCAGCAGATCCTTAGAGGCCAGTTCAAAAAGACTGCTCGGTACGCCTGAAGCTGTTCCAGCAGACGAGGGCGCAGCCGAATTTCAAGAATGCTTCGTGAATGTCAGCTCGACGATCGAAGCGTATGCGAAGACGACGGAAGTTGTGGAGCCACGAGTGAGTCCGTTCAACGAACCAACGGAATTGCTGATTAGTTACTTGACTCCGAGACCATTAACACATGGTGAGGATAAGGTTTTGCCGTAACGGCGGCCCGAAGCAGGCGCGGCACCATCGCGGACAAATCGAAACGGCGGTTGAAACAGTCGGCGAATTCAGCGAGATAGCGATGGGCATATTGGGCATGATCGATAGCGTGGTACGTGCCCTTGAGGGCCGTTTTCAGGTTGCCGAGCATCGTGTTGACCCAGCGAAACTCGGGGCGCTGCGCGGCCTGACGGCCACCGCCCGTGACATGGCGCTCATGACGGGCAGCCTTTTGCGTCACGCCGTCGAAACACCACAGGCCATCGGAAACGACGCACGCGGTGGGCATCAGGCTGCTGGCCGCCCAGACCTCAAGGGCCGCTTTGGTAAAGCCCGGCACGGGCGAGAGCCGCATGAACAGAGGGCGGCCATCGTCAGAGGTCTGCACGGCCGCTACAAACGGCGTCTTGCCGGGCGCGCCACGCCCAGCCTTACCGCCGGAGCGTTCCCCGCCCAGATACGCGTCGTCGACCTCGACCCGTTCGTCGAGCCGGCGTCGCTCTTCGCGCAGCCACATGGTCTCCAGCAACTTGTGCTTGATGAGCCAGACCGTTTTGTAGCTCACGCCCAGCTGGCGTTTGAGCTCCAGTCCGCTGATGGCGTTCTTGCTTTGCGTCACCAGGTAGATCGCCAGAAACCAGGTCGTCAGCGGCAATTTCGTCTTCTCGAATATCGTTCCGACGATCGACGAGCATTGGTACCGGCAGGACTGGCTCAGGCATTCCCACAGTCGCAGGCCGTTGTAGGCGCTGGCGTAGCGCGTGCCCTTGCATCGAGAGCACACCTAGCCATCGGGCCAGCGAGACTCGACCAGCGCGGCCTCACATTGCGCTTCGTTGCCGTACTGCTCCTGAAATTCTTTCATCGACAGACAGGCCGAAACTGGATTCTGTTCATGGGCATGGCGCACGCTCCGTAAGCGTCTGGCGAACGATACTTGATTTCATGCCTGCTTCGGAGTCAAGTAACTAATCAGGTTGGTTTTTGATCTGGCCTCTAAGGGTCTCGGAGTACAGTAACTAATCAGGTCCGATCTTGTCAAACCAGCAACGCTGATGCCGTGTTTGCGGACAGACTTCCTCGAGTGCGGCTCATCGTGCCGTCGCCGCTGGCCAGCAATGGCCCCGCTTTTGCAGCCCGCGGGCCTTCAGGTCCAGCAACAGTTCCAGCCACGAATCCTTCGACGCGTGAACCCGACAGGTCACGTTTGTTCCACTGCTCAAATTCTTGCACCCACTGCACCTTCAGTCGCGCCACGACGTTCGGCGAGAGCCCTTTGGCCTGTTCGCCTAGCAGTACGCTGAATGCTTCGCTCATGTCGCCCGTCGAGACGCCTCGCAGGTAGAGCCACGGCAGCGCTGCCGCCGCCAGCGGCGACTTGCGCATATACGGCGGTACCATGTCCGAACTGAACTTTGCCCCCGAGCCCGAACGGTCGCGCACCTTCGGCGCCTGGACCGGCACAGGACCGATGGCCGTGACGATTTCGCGCTCAGGCAGATAACCATTGCGCACGATCGCACACCGGCCGTCCAGCGTCTTCACGTTCGAATACTGTTCGAGCAACGCCGCCAATTCCGCCTCGATGGCCTGATGGATAACCTGCCGTGCGCCTTGCCGGATCAACTCATTCAGACCGCACGGCCCCTTGATTGCCGTTTCTGCTACTTGACTGCTCTGCGCTTCTTGCGTACGTTTCGCCATGGTGGTGGGCGTTGGGTTGCTAGGCGTTACCGCGGAAAGCAACATGCTCACGCAACCGTCACCGCCTTCTCAAATCCCTCCCGACCGCCGTACACCAGATTCGACATTAACTCCCCGTCGCCACGAGCTGTAGGTGGGCATGCAATGCATGTGCCAGCGGGGGCGGGCGGCCAGCCACGCCTTGACCTTCGGGGGCTGGTGACTGCCGTAGTTGTCCACGATGCAGGGCACGTCGAGCTCAGTGGGGACGGTCTTGTCGATTTCGCGCAGAAACGGCAGGAACTCCTGATGCTGGTGGCGCGGCTTGCAGGTAGGCGAGCACGGCGCCGTTGAGCACGTTCAGTGCAGCGAACAGCGTGGTTGCGCCGTGACGAACATCATCGTGCGTGACGCCTTCGACGTAGCCGAAGCCCATCGGCATCATGGGTTGGGTGCGTTCGAGCGCCTGACACTGGCTCTTTTCGTCCACGCACAAGACCCAGGCATGCTCGGGCGGGCTCAGGTACAGGCCGACCACGTCGCGCAGTTTCTCGATGAAGAATTGATCGGTCGAGAGTGCGAAGCTTGCGCTGCGATGCGGTTGCAGGCCGAGCAGCTTGAAGTAACGGGCACGCTCGTCGGCGAGATAGCCGTTTCGGCGGCGATCCTGCGTACGCTGCAGCGCGTGGAGCCGTCCGCCGGCTTGGTGTGTAGGGTCTTGTGAATCAGTTGAGCCAGCCGCTCATCGCCAATCGTGCGCGGCTTGCCCGGAGGTACTTCGTCATACAGCCCGTTGATGCGATGCTCCAGGAACCGGATACGCCACTGGCCCGCCATAGCACGCGTGAGTTGCAGACGCTCGGCGATGGCGCTGTTGGGCTCCCCAGTTGCCGCTGCCAGTACAATCCGCGCGCGCGTCACGCGCGCCGCCGACATCAAACGCGAACGGGCATCGAAGTCAGTTGCGAGCGCTCGTCCTCGCGCAGCGCCAGTTCGGCCTTCGGTCGTCCCATGGGCATGCTGGTATCTCCCGTATCTATGGATACCGGCATGCTACGTGAACATAGATTAGTTAACAACAGAACGGAACACTAGCTGGCTCGTCCCCCCGTACCGCCCCGCAACATGCTCCGCGGCCTGCTCCGGCCCTTGTTGAGCGGGCCCGTCGGGGTGCCGCGCGGTTACATCGTGTAACGATTAATTGGCGCGACGCCGAAATTGCCGCGCCGCACACGTCCGCAACAGCAATTCAAGGCGGGCCCTATAATTCGACGTTCTGCGTAACAGGATTGTCAGCTCCGTGAGCTCTCCTTCCGAGTCCCTGCTGGAACTTCGCGACGTCGATTTCGGCTATGGCGGTGACCAGCTCGTTCTGTCGAATCTGAACCTGCGCTTCGGGCGCGGGCAGGTGATGGCGGTGATGGGCGGGTCCGGCTGTGGCAAGACGACGGTGCTGCGGCTGATCGGCGGCCTGGTGCGGGCTAGCCGCGGCCAGGTGCTGTTCGACGGTGCAGATATCGGTGCGCAGTCGCGCGAAGGCCTCTATGCGCTGCGCCGCAAGATGGGCATGCTGTTCCAGTTCGGTGCCCTCTTTACCGACATGTCGGTGTTCGACAATGTCGCCTTCGTGCTGCGCGAGCATACCGACCTGCCCGAGCCGCTGATCCGCGACCTAGTGCTGATGAAGCTCAACGCGGTCGGCCTGCGCGGCGCGCGCGACCTGATGCCGTCCGAGGTGTCGGGCGGCATGGCGCGCCGCATCGCGCTGGCGCGCGCAATCATGCTCGATCCGCAACTGATCATGTACGACGAGCCCTTCGCCGGGCTCGACCCGATCTCGCTGGGCATCACCGCGAACCTGATTCGCACGCTGAACCAGGCGCTCGGCGCGACCTCGATCTTGGTCACCCACGACGTGCCCGAGTCGTTCGCGATCGCGGACTATGTCTATTTCCTCGGCAATGGCGGCGTGCTCGCCCAGGGCACCCCCGACGAGCTGCGCGCCTCGACCGAGTCGAGCGTGCGCCAGTTCATCGACGGCGTGCCCGACGGCCCGTTCCGGTTCCACTACACCAGTCCGCCACTCGACGCGGACTTCGGCTTTGGCGGAGGGTGCCCATGATCAGCGCAATCGGTCGTTACGTGGTCAGCGGCCTCGAACGCACGGGGTATGCCTCGCGCCTGTTCGTGCGGCTGGTGCTCGAATTCTTCGCGCTGCTGCGCCGCCCGCGCCTGTTAACGCAACAGATCAACTTCCTCGGCAATTATTCCTTCGTGATCATCGCCGTGTCGGGTCTGTTCGTCGGCTTCGTGCTCGGCCTGCAGGGCTACTACACGCTGAACCGCTACGGTGCCGAGCAGTCGCTCGGGCTGCTGGTGGCGCTGTCGCTGGTGCGCGAGCTTGGCCCGGTGGTTACCGCGCTGCTGTTCGCGGGCCGCGCCGGCACCTCGCTGACCGCCGAGATCGGCCTGATGAAGGCCGGCGAACAGCTCACCGCGCTCGAGATGATGGCGGTGGACCCGATCAAGACGGTGGTCGCGCCGCGCATGTGGGCCGGCATCATCACCATGCCGCTACTGTCGGCGATCTTCTGCGCGGTCGGCGTGCTCGGCGGCTACTTCGTCGGCGTGGTGCTGATCGGCGTCGATCCGGGCGCGTTCTGGTCGCAGATGCAGGGCGGCGTCGACGTCTGGTCCGACGTCGGCAACGGCGTGCTCAAGAGCCTGGTGTTCGGCTTCGCCGTCACCTTCACCGCACTCTACCAGGGTTACGAGGCGAAGCCGACGCCCGAGGGCGTGTCACGCGCGACCACCAAGACCGTCGTGTACGCCTCGCTCGCCGTACTCGGCCTCGATTTCATGCTGACCGCGCTGATGTTCAGCTAGTCGGTCAATACAGAGATGACGATGAAAAAGACTGCTCTCGACTTGTGGGTCGGCCTCTTTGTGGTGCTGGGTTTCCTGGCGCTGCTGTTCCTCGTGCTGAAGGTGGGCAACATGAGCTCGCTGTCGTTCCAGCCGACCTATCTCGTCAAGATGAAATTCGACAATATCGGCGGGCTCAAGCCGCGTGGGGCCGTCAAGAGCGCTGGCGTGGTGGTCGGCCGGGTCGGCGCAATCGACTTCGACACCAATACCTACCAGGCGGTGGTGACGATCGACCTGGACAAGCAATACCAGTTTCCGAAGGATTCCTCCGCGAAGATCCTGACCTCGGGCCTGCTCGGCGAGCAGTACATCGGGCTCGATCCGGGCGGCGACACCGAGATGCTGAAGGCCGGCGACACGATCTCGATGACGCAGTCGGCGATCGTGCTGGAGAATCTGATCGGGCAGTTCCTGTACAGCAAGGCAGCGGATGCGGGCGGTGGGAAACCGGCCGCGGCATCGGGGGCCGACGCGCAATAGGCGGTGCCATCATTCCCACGGCGAAACAAGAGAAAAGAGAAGAGGGAACACCATCATGCAGACCATGCGCCTCAGGAACGCGGTCCTGGCCGTTGCGGCGGTCGCCGCGATGAGCGGTTGTGCCAGCGTCCAGACGCCCACCAAGGGCGATCCGTTCGAGAGCTTCAACCGGACCATGTATAAGTTCAACGACACCGTCGACATCTACGCGCTGAAGCCCGTCGCCAAGGGCTACCAGTGGGCGGTGCCGCAGCCGGTGCGCGACAGCGTGACGAACTTCTTCTCGAACATCGGCGATGTCTATATCGCCGCCAACAACCTCGTGCAGCTGCGCATCGCCGATGGCGTGGGCGACATCATGCGCGTGATGATCAACACGGTGTTCGGCGTGGGCGGCCTGTTCGACGTCGCGACCGTCGCCAAGCTGCCCAAGCACACCGCCGACTTTGGCCTGACCATGGGCCACTACGGCGTGCCGTCGGGCCCCTACGTGGTGCTGCCCTTTCTCGGGCCGAGCACGGTGCGCGACACGGCCGGCCTCGCGGTCGACTACGCCGGCAATCCGCTCACTTACGTGAACCCGGACGCGCTGAGCTGGAGCCTGTTCGGCGTGAACCTGATCAATACGCGCGCCAATCTGCTCGGCACCAGCGACGTGCTCGACGCCGCGGCGATTGACAAGTATTCCTTCGTGCGCAACGCTTACCTGCAGCGCCGCCAGTCGCTGAGTGCCGCTTGGGGCGGCCCTGGCGTGCGCAAGGCGGCAGCCAGCGTGCCCGGCTACAGCAGCGATGCGCTGCCGAAATACGACGTGCCCGAGGACGGTTCGGCACCGGCCGCCGCCGCTCCGGATCCGTCCAGCGCGACCCACGTGCCGGCCCAAAACGTCGTGCCGCCCTCGTCGAACGGCCTGCACTGGCCGAGCCTGCGGCTGCACTGATCCGGCCCCGGTTCGTTGCGGCCGGAAACGTTTGTGACGGCGAACGGATGCAACTTGCACCCCGTCGCCGCTTCAAAATGACGCACCGACTCACTCTGCAGGACATAGCCATGAAAAAACTGTTTCTGATCCCCGTCGTCGTCGCCTTCTTCTCGTTCGGCAGCGCGGCCCAAGCGCAGGTCGACCAGTCGAACCCGCAGGCGCTGATCAAGACCGCCACCGAGCAGGTGCTCAACGAAGTGCGCACGCAGTCGATCAAGCCGAACGACATTGGCCGCGTGACCGACATCGTCAATCGCGACATCCTGCCGTACGTCGATTTCCGCCGCACCACTCAGATCGTGATGGGCCGCAACTGGCGCACCGCCACGACCGACCAGCAGCAGCAGGTGATCGAGCAGTTCAAGATGCTGCTAATCCGCAGCTACGCCGGCGCGTTGGCCCAGCTCAAGCCGGACCAGCAGATCCAGTACCCGCCGTTCCGCGCCGATCTGGGCTCGACCGACGTGGTGGTGCGCACGCTGGCGCAGACCAACGGCCAGCCGGCCCAGATCGACTACCGCCTGTACAAGTCGCCGCAGGGCTGGCGCGTCTATGACCTGAATGTGCTCGGCGCCTGGCTGATCCAGACCTACCAGCAGCAGTTCAACGAGAAGATCCAGCAGAGCGGCGTGGACGGACTAATCAAGTTCCTGACCGAGCGCAACCAGCAGCTGGCCGGCGGCAAGGCAGGCAAGGCATTGTGAGGCAGTTCGCGACCGGTGCCACGCTAACCCACGCGAGCGCGAAGGCTGTGCTCGACGAGGGCCTCGGCCGGATCGCCGCCGGCGCGAACGCGGTCGACTGCGCGGCGCTCGCGCAGTTCGACTCGGCCGCGCTGGCGGTGCTGCTTGCCTGGCAGCGCGCCGCCCAGGCGCGCGGCGCGTGGTTCGACCTCCTCAACCTGCCGGACAAACTCGTCAGCCTGGCGCGCGCCTACGGCATCGACACCCTCCTCGCCGAGCGACATTGACGCTCGCCTGAGAATCGCACCCGCGCCGCCCCGCGCGTGGGACGCCCCCGCCCGATGCGGGTTTGCCGCCTCGGACGGCCGTCCCGCCGGTGTACCGGATCGGGTTGCTTAGACACGATTTTGCGATCAGGCGGCAAGTGGCAAAAGCGGTGCCTGACGGGCTTCGAAGGTTGTCTTGAAGCCCAGTTTTTCTCGTGCGCCCGGCAGGGCGCACTCACTCGGAGGTGAAAGTCCTCTACACACCCGGCAAGGGGAAGTGTTAGCCAGAGGCAAGGGTTTCGTGGGTGACTACGAGTCTGAAGGAAGCCCGAAGCAAAGCGCTGGCCTGACGAACAGGAAGCGGATACGAGGCGACGCCGTTGGGATGAGGCAGCGAAAAAGGCCGAAGTCCAATGCTTGAGCAGAGGGCATAGTAGGTCGCAAGGCTGAAGGGCCGAACATGAAGGACCGCGATTAGGACGGTAGAAACTCGATGCGAGCCGAAGAAGCACAAGCCCGTGAGAATGGGGCCATGACGCAGGAGCCGGGGCGGAACCTCGGGGGTGGCGGGCGTG
>JAYFRX010000031.1:0-14737 GCA_040946945.1 Burkholderia sp.
CCATGCGCACGGCTTCCAGCATGAATTCCTGCGTATATCGAGCTCTCGGATTACCCATCTTCCCTTCCTCCTTGCGTGAGTTTTACACACTCAGCAAGGGATCCATTTTTTGCGGGCAAGCTCACTCGGCGAAGGTGTAGCTGGACGCGCCCAGGACGGCGACAAAAATCTGGGGCTGGCGGATTTCACCGATCTGCCGGTCGATGACCGGTACAGTCTGGCCAGCGTAGTCGACGAACCGCTTTTCGCCGGCGCGATGTTCCTGGCGCATGACCACATCGACTTTGGCGGCCCAGAGGCGGTAGTGCTCGCAGAACCAGCTGTATTGGAAGCCTTGCGGATGGCTGAGTCGATACTCCTGCCAGAGCAGGGCCAAGGTGACGCCGGGGCGGCGCAACTCGGTGTGAGCCCACGCCCAGTCGGGCATGGGACGCTGATCGCTGGGAACCGTCGGCGCTGGCGGGAACAGACATCGTTCCAGTTCAGCATCCGACAATGCCGTCGGCCAAGTAAGTCCGCAGGCGTTGAAGCGATGCAGATAATTGCCGGCACTGCCGCTGCTGATGCGAAGGCTGGCGGCGATCTTGCGCACGGACAGGCCGGCGTCGAACTTTAGGCGTAGTACCTCTCGGATTTTACGCATGGATCAACGCTCCACGACGACCTCTTTGCTTCGAAAAAGAGGTCGATGGTAGTGAATAATCCTGCGTCGCCGCCTGCCTGAGCACTGGGTGGATCAGTGACAAATCACTATCCAAGTGCTCGTGGAATCAGTGTCCAAGTGGCCGTGGAATGAGTGTCCAAGTGTTCGTGGAATGGGCGTCCAAATGCGCGTGGAATCCGCAACCTGATCGTTAGCCGATCGGCCGTCACTGCGCAGGGGGACACAGATCGCTTACGATGAGGTGAGGTTAAGCGCTATCGCTGGGCAGCGCGCGCGCCTCGCCGCCAAAGCAGAACCGCACCGCCGGGAGAGATCGCGGCAGTGCCGTTTCATTGCATGGCCTCGCGGCCGTGCCTTTACTTGTAGTCGTAATCGACCGTCAGCGGAGCGTGATCGCTGAACTTGATATCGCGGAAGATCGAGGTCTGCTTGGCTGTGCCGGCCACGCCCGGCGTGGCGATCTGGTAGTCGATCCGCCACCCAACGTTCTTCGCGTAGGCCTGGCCGCGGTTACTCCACCAGGTGTACTGGTCGGGGCGCGGGTCGAGCGTGCGGAACACGTCGACGTAGCCAACCTCGTCGAACAGCTGGGTCAGCCAGGCGCGCTCCTCGGGCAGGCAGCCCGAGTTCTTCTGGTTGCTCTTCCAGTTGCGGATGTCGATTTCCTTGTGGACGATGTTGAGGTCGCCGCAGAGGATCACCTCGTGCTTCTTCGCCTTCAGCTCGGCCAGGTGCGGCATGAACTCGGCCATGAAGCGGAACTTGGCCTGCCGGCGCTCCTCGCCGCTCGAGCCCGAAGGCACGTAGACTGAAATCACCGAGAGCTTGCCGTAGCGCGCCTCGACATAACGGCCCTCGCTGTCGAACTCGCTGCTGCCGTAGCCGATGATCAGGTCGTTGGGCTCGCGCCGCGTGTAGAGCCCCGCGCCGCTGTAGCCCTTCTTCTCGGCATGGTGGAAATGGCCGGTGAAGCCGTGCGGCGCCGCGAACTCGGGCGGCAGGTCGTCGGCCGACAGCTTGATTTCCTGGACGCAGACACAATCGGCCTTCTGGTCGCCGAGCCAGTCGAAGAAGCCCTTCTTCGCGGCCGAGCGGATGCCGTTCAAGTTCGCCGTAATGACACGTAGCATGATGTGTTTTCGTGCAGTATTGTCCGGGTTTCAGTGGTTGGGGCGCAACGCGTGATCCGGCCGGCGGCTCACTCGACCTTCACGCCCTCCAGTTCGAACTTGGCAGGCGGGTAGGCCAGCTTCATGGCGGTCAGATCGCGCAGCAGCAGCTCGGCGACCATCACGTTGCGATGCGTCTTGAAATCGGCCGGGATCACGTACCACGGC
The DNA here is from genome assembly GCA_040946945.1 of Burkholderia sp. Classification (GTDB taxonomy): domain Bacteria; phylum Pseudomonadota; class Gammaproteobacteria; order Burkholderiales; family Burkholderiaceae; genus Burkholderia. The sequence continues at coordinate 2,002 of JAYFRX010000031.1, forward strand.
GCATGCGGCGCCGAGGTGGCGGCCAGCGCGTCTCGATAGGCGATCTGGTAGGCGTCCCAGTGCTTGCGCGCCTCGAGATCGGAGACATCGAACTTCCAGTGCTTGTTCGGATCGTCGATGCGCGACTGCAGGCGCTCGCGCTGCTCTCCCTTGGAGATGTGCAGGAAGCACTTGACGATGGTGGTGCCCGATTCGTGTAGCATCTCCTCGAACTGGCGGATCTGCCGGAAGCGGCGCTCGCATTCGGTCTTGTCGATGCTCTCCAGCACGCGCGGCACCAGCACGTCCTCGTAGTGGCTGCGATTGAAGATGGTCAGCTCGCCGGCGGCCGGTGCCTGCGCGTGGACGCGCCAGAGGAAGTCGTGCGCCAGCTCGACCGAGGTGGGCGCCTTGAACGGCACCACCCGCAGGCCGAGCGGGTCGACCTCGTGGAATACCGCGCGCACGGTGCCGTCCTTGCCGCTGGTGTCCATGCCCTGCAGCACCAGCAGCAAGCGCTTGCGCGGCTGCGTGTGCAGCATGTCCTGCAGCGCGTCGATCTTCATCGAAAGCTCGGACAGGCGCGCCCGGTCGGTATCCTTCGAGCCCGCTGAGAACGGCTTGGTACCGGGCTCGAACCGGTCGAGCTGGAACGCGGCCGCGGCCTTCTCGTCGGTGTGGAACGGCACGAGGAAATCGTCGAGCGACACTGGCTTCGCCATTGCTGCATCCTGGAACGGGTTTGGGATGTCGGGGGCGCGGCGGGCCGGCCACTGCCGGCATTGCCACGCCCGCGACACGAACCGACGAGCATAACGCTCCCAGCCCAGCTTCTTCTTCAGCAGCTCGTTGACCTGGGCCGGGTTCGCCTTGCCCTTGGTCGCTTTCATCGCCTGGCCGACCAGCGCGTTGAAGGCCTTCTCCTTGCCGGCGCGGAACTCCTCGACCGACTTGGTGTTGGCGGCCAGCACCTCGTCAATGATCGCCTCCAGCACGCCGCTGTCGGAGATCTGCTTGAGCCCCTTGGCCTCGATGATGCGGTCGGCGGCGGCTTCGTCAGTGGCCTTCTCGTCCCAGATCGCCTGGAAAATTTCCTTGGCGATCTTATTCGAGATGGTGCCGTCGGCGATGCGCTGCAGCACCAGCGCGAGCTGGTCGGCCAACACGGGGCTCGCGTCGATCTCGATGCCCTCACGGTTCAGCAGCGACGACACGTCGCCCATCAGCCAGTTCGCGGCCACCTTGGCATTGACCGCGCCAGCCTTGCCCACCACCGCCTCGAAGTAGGCGGCCATCGCCTTACTGGCGGTCAGCACCACGCTGTCATAGGGCGTCACACCGTACTGCTCGACGAAGCGCTGCTGCATCGCGGCAGGCAGCTCCGGCATCTCGCCGTGCACGCGCTCGACCCACTTCGGGTCGATCACTACCGGCATCAGGTCCGGATCCGGGAAGTAGCGGTAATCCTGCGCGTCTTCCTTGCTGCGCATCGAGCGCGTCTCGCGCTTGTCCGGATCGTAGAGGCGGGTTTCCTGCACCACCGTGCCGCCGTCCTCGATCAGCTCAATCTGGCGGCGCACCTCGTAGTTGAGCGCGTCTTCCAGGAAGCGGAACGAATTCAGGTTCTTGATCTCGGCGCGCGTGCCGAACTTCTCCTGGCCAAGCGGGCGCACCGAGACGTTGGCGTCGCAGCGAAACGAGCCTTCCTGCATGTTGCCGTCGCAGATGCCGAGCCACACCACCAGCGCGTGCAGCGCCTTAGCATAGGCCACCGCCTCGGCGGCGCTGCGCATCTCGGGCTCGGTGACGATCTCGAGCAACGGCGTGCCGGCGCGGTTCAGGTCGATGCCGGTCATGCCCGCGAAGTCCTCGTGCAGCGACTTGCCGGCATCCTCTTCCAGGTGGGCGCGCGTCAGGTTGATGGTCTTCGAGTAGGCTTGCTTGCCCGCCTTCTCGTTGGCCGGCACCTGGATCGTGAGCTGGCCGCCCTGCACCACCGGGATTTCGTACTGGCTGATCTGGTAGCCCTTGGGCAGGTCCGGGTAAAAATAATTCTTGCGCGCGAAGATGCTGCGCGGCACCACCGTCGAGCCGAGCGCGAGGCCCAACCGAATAGCGTGCTCCACTGCGCCGCGGTTGAGCACCGGCAGCACGCCGGGCAGAGCAAGATCGACCGCGCAGGCCTGGGTGTTGGGTTCGGTGCCGAACTGCGTCGACGCGCCCGAGAAGATCTTCGACGCCGTCGACAATTGCGCGTGCGTCTCCAGACCGATAACTACTTCCCACTGCTGAGCCATGTCTTACACTCCCGCCGGAACTTGCGTGTGCCAGTCGGTCACGCGCTGGAACGCGTCGGCGACCTGCAGCATCCGGGCTTCGTTGAAATAGTTGCCGATGATCTGCAGGCCGACTGGGCGGCGAGCGTTGGCGCCGGTGCCGAAGCCGCAGGGCACGCTCATGCCGGGCAGGCCCGCCAGGCTCACCGACAGCGTGTAGATATCGGCCAGGTACATCTGGACCGGATCGTCGCCCTTGGCGCCGAGATCCCAGGCCACACTCGGCGAGACCGGGCCCATGATCACGTCGCACTGTTCGAAGGTGTTCTGGAAGTCCTGCGCGATGATGCGGCGAATCTTCTGCGCCTGCAGGTAATAGGCGTCGTAGTAGCCGTGCGACAGCACGTAGGTGCCCACCAGGATCCGGCGCTTGACCTCGGGCCCGAAGCCTTCGGCGCGCGACTTCTTGTACATGTCGAGCAGGTCGCCGTACTGAGCGGCGCGGTGGCCGTAGCGCACGCCGTCGAAGCGCGACAGGTTCGAGGAAGCCTCGGCAGGTGCGATCACGTAATAGACCGGGATCGAGAGTTCCGTCTTAGGCAGCGAGACCGGCACCAGGGTGGTGCCGAGCGCTTCGTACTGCTTGAGCGCCACGTCGATCGCCGCGCGCACGTCGGCCGCCAAGCCCTCGCCGAAATACTCGTTGGGCAGGCCGATGCGCAGGCCCTTGAGCGGCTGGCCGGCCGGCGCGTCGGGCGTCCAGGCCTGGCCGAGATAGCGGCTGAAATTCTCGTCGTCATGCTCCAGGCTGGTTGAGTCGCGCTCGTCGAAGCCGGCCATCGCGTCGAGCAGCAACGCGCAGTCGGCTGCGCTCTGCGACATCGGGCCGCCCTGGTCGAGCGAGGAGGCGAAGGCGATCATGCCATAGCGCGACACGCGCCCGTAAGTCGGCTTGATGCCGGTGATGCCGGCGAACGAGGCCGGCTGGCGGATCGAGCCGCCGGTATCGGTGCCAGTGGCGGCCGGTGCCAGGCGCGCGGCCACCGCCGCGGCGCTGCCACCCGAGCTGCCGCCCGGCACGGCCCGAGTGTCCCAGGGGTTTTTGACGGAGCCGAAGGCCGAGTTCTCGTTGGAGGAGCCCATCGCGAACTCGTCCATGTTGGTCTTACCGAGCGTCACCATGCCGGCCGCGGCAAGCCGCTCAACCACGGTGGCGTCGAACGGGCTGGTGTAGTCGGCCAGCATCTTCGAGCCGGCCGTCGAGCGCCAGCCACGCGTGACGAATACGTCTTTGTGGGCGATCGGCAGGCCGGCCAGTGGGCCGGCGGTGCCGGCCGCGCGCGCGGCATCAGCGGCGCGCGCCTGGGCCAGCGTAAGATCGGGGGCGACGTGGACGAACGCGTTGAGATCGCGCAACGCATCGATGCGTTGCAGGTAGAGCTGCGCGAGCTCGACGGACGAGGTTTGGCCAGCGTCGAGCGCGGCGCGCAGTTCGGTCAGGCTGTTGGCATACATTGCTGGAGGACTCCTGGATTCTTGAGCGAGCGCGGCGAGCCGCGATCCCGGGCCGGCCTTGTTATTCGATCACTTTCGGCACCAGGAACAGGCCCTCCTGGACGGCGGGTGCCGGGCGCTGGTTCTCGTCGCGATTCACGTGCTCGGTCACGGCATCCTCGCGCAGGCGCTGCGCGACGTCCTGGATCTGCTCGATCGTGTGCGCGAGCGGCGCGATGCCGGTCGTGTCGACGGCGCGCATCTGTTCGACGAGGCCGAAGAAGGCGTTGAGCTGGGCAAGCGTGTGCTCGGCCTCGGCTTCGGCTATCTCGAGCCGCGCGAGGTGCGCAATGCGTTTTACATCGTTCAGGGTCAAAGCCATGCGTTTCACCGGAAAAACTGGGCTTGTGCGACGCATCGGAAGCCGCGCCACGACAGGGGGTTGGAGGACTCGTTCGAACCCTCAAAAAGCAGGGACGAAGCGGTGAATTGACGGTCCGTTTTGGCTCAAATACCTGGAAATTATAAGGTATCATTATGCCTTTGCCCCAGCCCCGGACCGGTCGGTCCCTCCCGCACGGCTTACCGTTAGCTGCAAGCCGGCTGCCGCCAGCCGGCCTTCCGCGCGGCTCGCGAGACGGCCCTGGTAGATTTCACACGCAGCTTCGCGTTCCAGAGGCGGCCGCTTCCGCCCGATCCGAGGCTGTTATTTTTTCCGCCGCCACCCGAGCGCGCCAACTCGGCCCGGGGTCGGCCTAGAGCGAGACAGGATTCTGAATGTTCGGCTTTTTGCGCAGCTACTTTTCCAACGATCTCGCGATCGATCTCGGCACCGCAAACACCCTCATCTACATGCGCGGCAAGGGCATCGTCCTAGATGAGCCGTCCGTCGTGTCGATCCGCCAGGAAGGCGGCCCCAACGGCAAGAAGACGATCCAGGCCGTCGGCAAGGAAGCCAAGCAGATGCTCGGCAAGGTGCCGGGCAACATCGAGGCGATCCGTCCGATGAAAGACGGCGTGATCGCCGATTTCACCGTCACCGAGCAGATGATCAAGCAGTTCATCAAGACGGCGCACGAGTCGCGGATGTTCTCGCCCTCGCCGCGCATCATCATCTGCGTTCCCTGCGGCTCGACCCAGGTCGAGCGCCGCGCCATCAAGGAAGCCGCGCACGGTGCTGGTGCCTCGCAGGTCTACCTGATCGAGGAGCCGATGGCGGCCGCGATCGGCGCCGGCCTGCCGGTCTCGGAAGCGACCGGCTCGATGGTCGTCGACATCGGCGGCGGCACCACCGAGGTCGGCGTGATCTCGCTGGGCGGCATTGTCTACAAGGGTTCGGTGCGCGTGGGCGGCGACAAGTTCGACGAGGCGATCGTCAACTACATCCGCCGCAACTACGGCATGCTGATCGGTGAGCAGACCGCCGAGGTGATTAAGAAGGAAATCGGCTCCGCTTTCCCGGGCTCCGAGGTCAAGGAGATGGAAGTGAAGGGCCGCAACCTGTCGGAAGGGATTCCGCGCAGCTTCACAATCTCCAGCAACGAAATCCTCGAGGCGCTGACCGATCCGCTGAACCAGATCGTGTCGTCGGTGAAAATCGCCCTCGAACAGACGCCGCCGGAACTGGGTGCCGACATCGCCGAGCGCGGCATGATGCTGACCGGCGGCGGCGCGCTGCTACGCGACCTGGACCGCCTGCTGGCCGAGGAAACTGGCCTGCCGGTGCTGGTTGCCGAGGATCCGCTGACCTGCGTGGTGCGCGGCTCCGGCATGGCGCTCGAGCGCATGGACAAGCTCGGCAGCATCTTCTCGTACGAATAAATCCGGGCGCGGGCCGTCGGGCGACCCGCGCAGCCCATGCCGGCGGGCACCCGCCCCCGGCAGCAGTCACCAACGACGCACGCGCGACGCTCCAGCTAGTGTTCCGTTCCACTGATTCGCGAACAAAGTCTGTATAGCTTTTCGAGGATGAAATCGGCGGTTGCAGTCCAGATGAACGGCTTACCGCTTTCGTTGTAGTGTTGTAGCGAGAAACGAATTGATCGATACGCTTGACCAGTTGTTTGACCGAGCTGAACGAGCCTCTGCGGATCGCCTTGTCGGTGATCAAGGCAAAGAAGCATTCGACCTGGTTGAGCCACGAGCTGTAGGTGGGCATGAAATGGATGTGCCAGCGGGGGCGGGCGGCCAGCCACGCCTTGACCTTCGGGGGCTGGTGACTGCCGTAGTTGTCGACGATGCAGGGCACGTCGAGCTCAGCGGGGACGGTCTTGTCGATTTCGCGCAGAAACGGCAGGAACTCCTGATGCTGGTGGTGCGGCTTGCAGGTAGCGAGCACGGCGCCGTTGAGCACGTTCAGTGCAGCGAACAGCGTGGTTTTGCGCCGTGACGAACATCATCGTGCGTGACGCCTTCGACCTAGCCGAAGCCCATCGGCAGCATGGGTTGGGTGCGTTCGAGCGCCTGACACTGGCTCTTTTCGTCCACGCACAAGACCCAGGCATGCTCGGGCGGGCTCAGGGTACAGGCCGACCACGTGTCGCGCAGTTTCTCGATGAAGAATTGATCGGTCGAGAGCTTGAAGCTTGCGCTACGATGCGGTTGCAGGCCGAGCAGCTTGAAGTAACGGTGCACGCTCGTCGGCGAGATAGCCGTTTCGGCGGCGATCCTGCGTACGCTCCAGTGCGTGGAGCCAGCCGCCGGCTTCGTGTGCAGGGCTTGTGAATCAGTTGAGCCAGCCGCTCATCGCCAATCGTGCGCGGCTGGCCCGGAGATACTTCGTCATACAGCCCGTTGATGCGATGCTCCAGGAACCGGATACGCCACTGGCCAACCGTAGCACGCGTGAGTTGCAGACGCTCGGCAATGGCGCTGTTGGGCTCCCCAGTTGCCGCTGCCAGTACGATCCGCATACGCGTCACAAGCGCCGCCGAAATCGAATGCGAACGGGCCATCGAAGTCAGTTGCGAGCGTTCGTCCTCGCTCAGCGCCAGTTCGGCCTTCGGTCGTCCCACCGGCATGCTGGTATCTCCCGTTCCATGGATACCAGCATGCCACGTGAACATAGATTAGTTAACAACAGAACGGAACACTAGACAAGATCAGCCGAACCGCCGCGCGTTTTTCGCGTCTGAAGATCATTTAACCGATCAAGCGCCCGGCGCCGACCATGGAATACAGTCCGCCGCCCCTCTTCAAGCAAGGTCCTTCCGCGCTCGCGCGGCTGATTCTCTTCGTCGCGCTGGCGATCGCGCTCCTCATCTCGGATGCACGCTTCAGTACGCTCGAAATCGTCCGAAGCATCCTGGGCACCGCGCTGTTCCCACTTGAGCGGGCCGCGCTGGTGCCGCGCGACCTGTTCATTGGTGCCGCCGACCTCGCCGCCACCAATGCCTCGCTGCGCCACGACAACCAGCAGCTGCGCGAGCGAAACCTGGCACTGTCGCTGCAGGTCAACCAGGCCGGCCAGCTGATGTCGGACAACGCGCACCTGCGCGCCGTGCTGGGCCTGCGCACACGGATCGCCGCCCAGTCCACGCCGGTCGAGATCCAGTACGACACCAGCGATTCGCTCTCACAGAAGGTGGTGATTGGCCACGGCTCGCACGACGATATCCAGAACGGCGCGCCGGTGGTGACCGAGGATGGCGTGGTCGGCCAGGTCACGCGCGTGTTCCCGCTGCAGTCTGAGATCACCCTGATCACCGATCGCGACCTGGCGATTCCCGTGCAGGTGCTGCGCACCGGGCTGCGCAGTGTGATCTACGGCACCCCGAAGGGCGATTCGCTGGACCTGCGCTTCGTGCCGACCAGCGCCGACCTGATGGTGGGCGACGAGCTGGTGACCAGTGGCCTGGATGGTACCTACTCGCCGGGCCTGCCGGTAGCCAAGGTGGCGCGGATCGACAAGCTGGCCGACACCGCCTTCGCGCACGTGGTCTGCATGCCGGTGGCGGCGGCGCGCGGCGCGCGCGAGATGCTGGTGCTGCACTACCAGAACGACGTGCCGCCGCGCCCAGTCAACCCAGACGCGACGCCCGACAAAAACGCCAAGGGCAAGAAGGGCGCGAAGGCCACCGACAAGGGCCGTGGTGCCGCGCCTGCCGTCGCGGCCGCCGGAGACAAGCCGGCCGCCACCGCCCCGGCCGCGCCCGCCGCGAAACCGGCGGCCAATCCGCAAGCCACCCAGCAGGCCACTGCCCCGGCCGCCGCGCCGTCCCGGGAAACGCAGCCATGAGCCGCCCGCAATACATCCTGCAGCCGGTCAACCCGACCTTCATCGTCTTCAGCCTGGCGGTCGCTTTCCTGCTGAATCTGATGCCCTGGGGCTGGCTGCCCGGCCTGCCCGACTTTGTGGCTCTGGTGCTGCTGTTCTGGAACATCCACCAGCCGCGCAAGGTCGGCATGGGCGTGGCCTTCCTGCTCGGCATCCTGATGGACGTGCACGACGCCGGCCTGCTCGGCGAGCACGCGCTGGCCTACACGCTGCTGTCCTATGGCGCGATCACGATCCACCGCCGCGTGCTGTGGCTCTCGCTCGGCGTGCAGATGTTCTACGTCGCGCCGCTGCTGGTGCCGGTCCAGCTGGTGCCGTTCGTGATCCGCCTGATCATAGGCACCGCCTTCCCGGGCTGGAGCTACCTGGTCGACGGCTTCGTGGAGGCCGTGCTGTGGCCAGTCGCGAGCCTCCTGCTGTTGATGCCGCAACGCCGCCCGGTCAATCCGGACGACACGCGGCCGATCTGAACCGCTCCGGCCGCCCCATGTCGAACGCCCCGCTTCCGTCCTCCCCGGCACCGCTCGCTGTCGTCGCCCTGCCCCCGCTTTTCCCCGATTCCGCATGACCGAATTTAAGGACACCCAGCAGCAGCTCTCGAAGTTCCGCCTGCGCGTCGCGGCGGCGGGCCTGTTCGTGTTCGTGTGCTTCGGGCTGCTGGCCACGCGCTTCTTCTACCTGCAGGTTTGGCAGCACGGCAAGTACGCGCTGCAGGCCGACGAGAACCGCATCTCGGTGGCACCGATCGTGCCGAACCGCGGCATCATTACCGACCGCAACGGCGTGGTGCTGGCGCGCAACTACTCGGCCTACACGCTCGAAATCACGCCCTCGAAGCTGACCGACACGCTCGACAACACCATCACCGCGCTCTCCGAGGTGGTGCCGATCGACTGGCGCGACCGGCGCCGCTTCAAGAAGCTGCAGGAGGACTCGAAGAACTTCGAGAGCCTGCCGATCCGCACCCGCCTGACCGACGAGGAAGTCGCGCGCTTCACTGCGCAGCGCTGGCGCTTTCCCGGCGTCGAGGTGCGCGCGCGGCTGTTTCGCCAGTACCCACTCGGTCCCACCGCCGCGCACGTGATCGGCTACATCGGCCGGATCTCGAAGCGCGACCAGGACAAGATCGATGCAATGAGCGACGAGAACGACAGCGATCCCGAGCACTACGATCCGTGTCGCGACGCCAACAACTACAAGGGCACCGACTACATCGGCAAGATCGGCGTCGAGCAGAGCTACGAGACCGACCTGCACGGCATCACCGGCTTCGAGGAGGTTGAGGTGACTGCCAGCGGGCGCCCGGTGCGCACGCTCTCGCGCACCCAAGCCACGCCCGGCAACAACCTGGTGCTGTCGCTCGACATTGGCCTGCAACAGGTCGCCGAACAGGCCTTCGCGGGCAAGCGCGGCGCGCTGGTGGCAATCGAGCCGGCCACCGGCGACGTGCTGGCCTTCGTGTCCTCGCCAAGCTTCGACCCAAACTCCTTCGTGGACGGCATCGACCAGCAGACCTGGGACGAGCTCAACAACTCGCCCGACAAGCCGCTCCTGAACCGCGCGCTGCACGGCACCTACCCGCCCGGCTCGACCTACAAGCCCTTCATGGCGCTGGCCGGGCTGGATCTGGGCAAGCGCACGCCAGGCTGGGGCTTCCAGGATCCCGGCTCCTTCACCTTCGTCGGTCACATCTTCCGCAACGACGTGCGCTCGGGCCAGGGTTGGGTGGACATGAACCGCGCCATCATGGTGTCGAACGACACCTATTTTTACATGCTGGCGCGCGACCTGGGCGTCACCAACATCGCCAACTTCATGAAGCCGTTCGGCTTTGGCCAGATCACCGGCATAGACATCCAGGGCGAGGCGCGCGGCGTGCTGCCCTCGCCGGAGTGGAAGAAGAAGACCTTCCGCAAGCCCACGCTACAGAAGTGGTACGACGGCGAGACCATCAGCCTGGGGATCGGCCAGGGCTACAACTCCTTCACGATCCTGCAGCTGGCGCACGCGATGGCCACGCTGGCCGACAACGGCGTGGTGATGAAGCCCCACCTGGTCAAGGAAGTCGAGGACCCGATCACGCGCGAGCGACACCTGACGGTGCCCAAGGAAAGCGAGGTGATCCCGCTCAAGCAGGTCGACATCGACGTGGTCAAGCGCGGCCTGGAGAACGTAATCGAGAACCCGTCCGGCACCGCCTACAAGATCTTCCGCGGCGCGGCCTACACGGCGGCCGGCAAGACCGGCACGGCCCAGGTGTTCTCGCTGCAGGGCGCCAACTACCACGGCCACCTTCTGGCTGAGCACCTGCGCGACCACGCCCTGTTCACCACCTACGCGCCGGCCGACCACCCGAGGATCACGCTCGCACTGATCGTCGAGAACGGCGGCTGGGGCGCGCAGGCGGCCGGCCCGATCGCGCGCAAGGTGCTGGACTTTTACCTGGTCGAGCGACAGAACCCGACCAACGAGGCCGCCGCGGTGGCTACCGCCGCCTCGGCGACCGAGCCCGTCAGCGCGCCCGTGGTGGGCGACACCACGCGGCCGGTGGAGATCGCGGCCGGCTTCGCGGCGCTGTCGCAGCCGGTGCCGACGGCCGAGGCTAGCGGCGCGAGCGGTGCCGAGGCCGCCTCGGGTGCTTCGGGCACGGCCCCCGCCGCCCTGGGCGGCACCGGCGCGGCCACCACCTCTGGCGAGGCCACCGCCGGCGCCTCGCCCGAACCCGCCAGCGCCGCCCAGATGCGATGCCTGCCGCGCAAGCCGCACCGCGCCTCCGCCAACGATCTGGCCGCGCCGTCCACCCCAGCGGCCTCGCGCGACGGGCAGCGCGGCACCCGCCGGCCCGCTGCGGCTGGCACCGACGAATGACGGAAATGGGCATGCAATTCGACAAGCGCGCCTGGCTCGACAAGGCAAAGCAAATGTTCGCGGGCTTCGACCGCCCGCTCGCGCTGATCGTGTTCCTGCTGCTCTGCGTCGGGATAGTCACTCTCTACAGCGCGACCATCGACATGCCGGGTCGGGTCGAGGACCAACTCCGCAACATCATGCTGACTTTCGTGCTGATGTGGATCATCGCGAACATCCCGCCACAGACGCTGATGCGCTTCGCGGTGCCGCTCTACACCTTCGGCGTCGCGTTGCTGGTGGCGGTGGCGCTGTTCGGGATGACCAAGAAGGGTGCCAAGCGCTGGCTCAACGTCGGCATGGTAATCCAGCCCTCAGAGGTTCTCAAGATCGCCACCCCGCTGATGCTGGCCTGGTACTACCAGCGGCGCGAGGGCAATATACGCTGGTACGACTATCTGGTAGCCTTCGCGATCCTGCTGGTGCCGGTCGGCCTGATCGCCAAGCAGCCCGATCTCGGCACCGCGATGCTGGTATTCGCGGCGGGCCTGTTCGTGATCTACCTAGCCGGGCTCTCGTTCAAGCTGATCGTGCCGGTGCTGGTGGCCGCCGTGATCGCGGTGGCTGCGATCGCCACCTTCGAGGACAAGATCTGCCAGCCACAGGTGGTCTGGCCGCTGATGCACGACTACCAGAAGCACCGCGTCTGCACCCTGCTCGACCCGACCTCGGACCCGCTCGGCAAAGGCTTCCACACCATCCAGGCGGTGATCGCGATCGGCTCGGGCGGGCCGGTCGGCAAAGGCTACCTGAAGGGCACCCAGGCCCACCTCGAGTTCATCCCCGAGAAGCACACCGACTTCATCTTCGCCGTCTATTCGGAGGAATTCGGGCTGGTGGGCGGGCTGGTGCTGCTCACGCTCTACATGGTGCTGATCGCGCGCGGGCTCTATATCGCCGCGCATGGCTCGACGCTGTTCGGGCGCCTCTTGGCCGGCTCGCTGTCGCTGGGCTTCTTCACCTATGCCTTCGTCAACGTGGGGATGGTCAGCGGCGTGCTGCCGGTGGTGGGCGTGCCGCTGCCCTTCATGAGCTACGGCGGCACCGCGCTGATCACGCTCGGCGTCGCCACCGGGCTGATCATGAGCATCGGGCGGCAGAAACGGCTGATGAAATCGTAGCGGCAGCGGCGGCCGCCGCTGCCGCTACGATTCAGCTCATCCCCGGTTCAAGCGGCGCTGCGCCGCCGCTTTGTCATTGCGAGGACAGTTGCGGCACCGCGGCGGCAGGGAGTAAGAGGACAGTTCAAAAATACTAATCGGTATGCCTAAAGATGGTCCAGCAGACGAGGGCGCAGCCGAATTTGAAGAATGCTTCGTGAATGTTAGCTCGACGATCGAAGCGTATGCGAAGACGACGGAAGTTCTGGAGCCACGAGTGAGTCGATTCAACGACCCAACGGAATTTGCCCAGGCCACTGCCATGTTCAGTGCGACGCCTTGCGATCACCGGTTTGATGCCGCGTTCGCGCAATCGTTGACGATGCGGATCGGAATCGTAACCACGATCGGCATAGATGACCTTGGGTCTCTGAAGGGGTCGGCCGCGCGCCCCGCGGATCGGGGGAATTGCGTCGACGAGCGGCAGCAACTGGGTGACGTCGTTGCGGTTCGCGCCGGTCAGGATGGCGCTGATGGGAACACCATTGGCATCTACGAGAATGGGATGCTTGGAACTGGGTCGCGCGCGATCCGTGGGGTTCTGGCCAGTTTTTCGCCCGCCCCAACAGTTCGTACCGACGAGGAATCGACGGCAGCGTATGAAAGATCGATCTGCCCGGCCTCGCGCAACGTGTCGAGCAGCA
>JAYFRX010000032.1:0-14730 GCA_040946945.1 Burkholderia sp.
CCGCTATCGCGATGTCGACATGGCGATGCGATGGGCGGCCACTGGCTTTCTGGAAGCTGAGAAGCGATTCCGTAAGCTCGGCGGTGCCGACGAGCTCTGGATGCTCGCCGTTGCCTTGCATCGTCCGGCCGATAAACGCGTTGACCATGACTTGAAGTCCGCCTAACCTACAAAACCCTGCCGCCCCAACCTTCAACTACGAATGGGACGCCGCCATTTTTGGGACACCGCCAAAAATTGAGAGTAAACCCCAGCACGCCGATGTTTACAACTACTCAGTTCCGCACCCTCACCCCTCGCCACACCGACCTCTTTATGCGGAAGCCCTGGCTGTTGCTGCCGTGCGATTACTTGTCGAGGCCAGCCGGCGGCCAATTCTCGAGCTTCATGCCCAGCGTAAGGCCGCGCGAAGCGAGCACTTCTTTGATCTCGTTGAGCGACTTGCGACCGAGGTTCGGCGTTTTCAGCAACTCGTTTTCCGTGCGCTGGATCAGATCGCCGATGTAGTAGATGTTCTCGGCCTTCAGGCAGTTCGCCGAACGAACCGTCAGCTCAAGATCATCGACCGGACGCAGCAGGATCGGATCGATCTGCGGTACGCGCGACGGGGCTTCGGCAGCCGTTTCTGTGCCTTCCAGCGCCGCGAACACGGACAGCTGGTCGACCAGGATGCGGGCCGACTGGCGAATCGCCTCTTCCGGGGTGATCACGCCGCTCGTCTCGATTTTCATGACAAGCTTGTCCAGATCGGTACGCTGCTCGACACGGGCGCTCTCGACGGCGTAGCTCACGCGGCAAACTGGCGAGAACGACGCATCCAGCAAGATGCGGCCGATAATCTTGGTCGATTCCTCGCCGTAGCGACGCACGTTGCCCGGCGCATAGCCGCAGCCCTTCTCGATCTTGACCTGGACGTCGAGCTTGCCGCCCTTCGTCAGGTGGGCGATCACGTGATCTGGATTGATCACCTCGCAGGCATGCGCGAGTTCGATGTCGCCGGCAGTCACGATGCCTTCGCCTTCCTTGCGCAGCGTCACCGTGACTTCGTCGCGGTTGTGCAGCTTGAACACCACGCCCTTTAGGTTCAGCAGCAGGTTGACGACGTCCTCTTGCACACCATCAAGCGTCGAATACTCATGCACCACGCCGGCGATCGTCACTTCGGTCGGCGCATAGCCGATCATCGACGACAGCAGGACACGGCGGAGCGCATTGCCCAAGGTGTGACCGTAGCCGGGTTCGAAAGGCTCCATGACCACTTTCGCATGGTTCTCGCCCAGCGATTCCACGGCGATGATCTTGGGTTTCAACAAACTGGTTTGCATGGGTTTTCCTTTTCAGTACCCTCGGCTCGTTACACCGATAAGGCTGACCGGTAACACCTGAAAATGAACAGCCGAGGCCCTGCCAACTCTCGCAAGCAGGGTACCTCGGCTATCAATCGGATTAACGCGAATACAATTCGACGATCAGGCTTTCGTTGATGTCGCCTGCGATTTCGGCGCGCTCCGGAACTTGCTTAAAAGTGCCTTCAAACTTCTTCGCATCGACCGCGACCCAGCTCGGCATGCCACCTTGCGCAGCCAGCGACAGCGCTTCGACGATACGCGCCTGTTTCTTCGACTTTTCGCTGATCGCGATGATATCGCCCGCCTTGACTTGCAGCGACGGAATGTTCGAGACGATGCCGTTCACCGTGATGGCCTTGTGGCCCACGAGCTGACGCGCTTCGGCGCGGGTCGAACCGAAACCCATGCGGTAGACGACGTTGTCCAGGCGCGACTCGAGCAGTTGCAGCAGGTTTTCACCCGTGTTGCCCTTGCGGCGGTCGGCTTCCGCGAAGTAGCGGCGAAACTGGCGCTCCAGCACGCCGTAGATGCGCTTGACCTTTTGCTTTTCACGCAGCTGCGTACCGTAGTCGGACGTGCGCGCACCCGAAATGCGGCCGTGCTGACCCGGCTTGCTGTCGAGCTTGCACTTGTCGGCGAGCGCGCGACGCGCGCTCTTCAGGAACAGATCGGTACCTTCACGGCGAGCCAGCTTGGCCTTGGGGCCGGTATAACGTGCCACTTTGCGTTTCCTCTATCTATTTATTTTCACGCGGTCACAAGAACCGAGCTAGTTCGTGCCCTTTGGACCGAACGGTGGACTTAGTCAATCAATAGACTACGTTGCCCGAAACCGCCCGGCGGCGACGACAGGCGGCGCAGGGCATCCTTAGATGCGGCGGCGCTTCGGCGGACGGCAGCCGTTGTGCGGGATCGGAGTCACGTCGGAAATCGCCGTGATCTTGATGCCGAGGCCGTGCAGTGCGCGCACTGCGGACTCACGACCCGGGCCCGGGCCTTTGATACGAACTTCGAGGTTCTTTACGCCATATTCCATCGCGACACGGCCAGCCGACTCGGCTGCGACCTGTGCAGCGAACGGGGTCGACTTGCGCGAACCCTTGAAGCCCTGGCCGCCCGACGTCGCCCACGCCAGAGCGTTGCCCTGACGATCAGTGATCGTGATGATCGTGTTGTTGAACGATGCGTGAACGTGAACCACGCCCTCCGCAACGTTCTTTTTAACCTTCTTGCGAACGCGTTGAGCTGCGTTATTGGAAGCCTTAGCCATGACGTTTTCCTGTAACTGTCAGCTTATTTCTTCAGCGCTTGAGCGGCGCGGCGCGGACCCTTTCGGGTACGTGCATTTGTACGCGTACGCTGGCCACGCATCGGCAGACCCTTGCGATGGCGGACGCCGCGGTAGCAGCCAAGGTCCATCAGGCGCTTGATGTTCATCGTCACCTCACGGCGCAGATCGCCTTCGACGACAAACTCGCCCACTTCTTCACGCAGTTTTTCGAGGTCTGCGTCGTTCAGGTCCTTGACCTTCTTCGAAAATTCGACGCCTGCAGCGACGCAGATGCTGCGAGCGCGCGTGCGGCCGACACCGAAAATCGCCGTCAGGCCGATCTCGGTATGCTGATGATTCGGGATGTTAACTCCTGCGATACGAGCCATTGTTTTTCCTCACTCAAACAAAAAGCCAAAAAGCGCAAATAAACGCGCGATCAGCCTTGACGCTGTTTATGGCGCGGGTCCGAGCTGCAGATCACGCGAACCACGCCTTTACGCGTGATGATCTTGCAATTTCGGCAAATGCGCTTAACCGATGCCATCACTTTCATGATATTACCCTCTTTAAAAATCATTTTACCCGGAACACGATCCGCGCACGCGACAAATCGTAAGGCGTCAATTCAACCGTCACCTTGTCGCCTGGCAGGATGCGGATGTAGTGCATCCGCATCCTGCCCGAGATATGCCCCAACACGACATGGCCGTTTTCCAGCTTCACGCGGAAGGTAGCATTCGGAAGGTTTTCGACCACTTCTCCCTGCATCTGGATTATATCGTCTTTGGCCATAAGTCCTTTCAACGCATTGGGATGTTGCTGCCCTTAAAATTGGCTTTCTTGAGCAGCGATTCATACCGTTGCGACATGATGTACGATTGCACCTGCGCAATGAAGTCCATCGTGACGACGACAATGATCAGCAGCGACGTTCCACCAAAATAAAACGGCACGCTCCAGCGCAGCACCAGGAGTTCCGGCAGCAGACACACGAAGACGATGTAGATCGCACCGGCCAGCGTCAGACGCGTGAGGATGCGGTCGATATATCGCGCGGTCTGGTCGCCCGGACGGATGCCCGGCACGAATGCGCCGCTCTTCTTCAGGTTGTCTGCCGTTTCCCTGCTGTTGAACACCAGTGCGGTGTAGAAGAAGCAGAAAAACACGATTGCCAGAGTGTACAGCAGCACGTACACCGGCTGACCCGGCTTCAGGGCTTCTGCCACGTTGTGCAGCGTGTCGGACAGCCAGTTCTTGCGCTCGCCCGAGCTTAACCAGCTCAGGATGGTTGCCGGGAACAGGATGATCGACGATGCGAAGATCGGCGGAATCACGCCCGACATGTTCAACTTCAGCGGCAGGTGCGACGACTGCCCACCGCATATCTTGTTGCCGACCTGGCGCTTCGCGTAGTTCACGAGAATCTTTCGCTGACCGCGTTCGATGAACACGACTAGGTAGGTCACCGCGACAATCAGGACGACGATGATGATCGCCGAAATGGTGCTCATCGAACCCGTACGCACCAGATCGAACAGGCCACCCACGGCATTCGGGAACCCTGCTGCGATCCCGCCAAAGATGATGATCGAAACACCGTTGCCCAAACCGCGCTCGGTGATCTGCTCGCCGAGCCACATCAGGAACATCGTGCCCGTCACCAGGGTGACGACCGTCGTGAGACGGAATAGCATGCCCGGATCGATTACGAGGCCAGGCTGATTTTCCAGCGCAGCAGCAATGCCGAAGGCCTGGAACGTGGCCAGCACGACCGTGAAGACACGCGTATACTGTGTGATCTTACGCTGTCCTGCCTGTCCTTCCTTCTTCAGCGCCTCGAGGCGCGGCGAGACGAGCGCCAGCAACTGCATGATGATCGACGCGGAAATGTACGGCATGATCCCCAGCGCGAAGATCGTGAAGCGGGACAACGCACCACCCGAAAACATGTTGAACATGCCGAGGATGCCGCCTGTCTGGCTCTGGAACAGCTTCGCCAGTTGATCCGGATCGATGCCCGGAACCGGGATGTGCGCGCCGATGCGATAGACGATCAGCGCCAGCAGCAGGAACATCGCCCGCCGACGTAAATCGCCGAACTTCGCCGTGCTCCGACCGGGTTTTGCGAGACTCGGGCTGTTGGCCAAGTATCTTCTCCGATGCAGATGCTAGTAACGCGCGCGAGCGGCGTTACTCGGCAAACAAACCGCCAGCCGCTTCGATCGCCGCGCGTGCCGACTTCGTCGCGCCGAGACCCTTCACGGTCATCTTGTGCTTCAGCTCGCCCGTGGCGATGATCTTCGCGCTCTTCGTCAGCTCGCCGACCAGGCCGGCTTGCTTCAGTGCGAGCAGGTCGATCTCGTCGACCGACAGCTTCTCGAGGTCGCCCAGACGCACTTCACCTACGAATTCCTTCGTCAGCGAGGTGAAGCCGCGCTTCGGCAGACGACGTTGCAGCGGCATCTGACCGCCTTCGAAGCCAATCTTGTGGAAGCCGCCCGAACGCGACTTCTGACCTTTGTGACCACGGCCGGCCGTCTTACCGAGGCCGGAACCAATGCCGCGGCCGACGCGACGCTTAGCGTGCTTCGCGCCTTCCGCTGGCTTCAGGTTATTCAATTCCATATCAACTCCTTGATCCGTAGTCGGCGCTTAGCCGATGACCTTAACAAGGTACGAGACCTTGTTAAGCATGCCGCGCACGGCCGGCGTATCCTGCAGCTCGCTGACCGAGTTGAGTCGACGCAGACCCAGACCGCGCACGGTGGCGCGGTGCGATTCGCAGGTCCCAATCAGGCTCTTGACGAGCTGAACCTTGACAGTTTTATCAGTCATGGTGACCACCTGGGCTTAGCCCCAAATTTCTTCGACCGACTTGCCGCGCTTGGCAGCAATATCAGCCGTCGTAGACTGCTTGCGCAGGCCGTCGAGCGTCGCACGAACCAGGTTATACGGGTTCGTCGAGCCGTGGCTCTTCGCGACGACGTTCTGCACACCCATCACGTCGAACACAGCGCGCATCGGGCCGCCGGCAATCACTCCGGCACCACCCTTCGCCGGAGCGAGGAGGACCGTCGACGCACCGTGCTTGCCGTGCACTTCATGCTGCAGCGTGCCGTTCTTCAGCGGCACCTTGAACATGTTGCGGCGAGCCTGCTCCATTGCCTTCTGGACAGCGACCGGCACTTCCTTCGCCTTGCCCTTGCCCATACCAATGCGGCCATCACCGTCGCCAACCACGGTCAGCGCGGCGAAACCGAGAATCCGGCCACCCTTCACGACCTTAGTTACGCGATTGACCGAAATCATTTTTTCGCGAAGGCCATCGTCGCGCTCGTCAGCCTGAACTTTCGCTTGCATCTTTGCCATGACGAATTCTTCCCTTAGAACTGGAGCCCAGCTTCGCGAGCTGCATCAGCCAGCGCCTTGACGCGGCCATGGTAGCAGAAGCCCGAGCGGTCGAAGGCGACGGATTCGATGCCGGCGGCCTTGGCCCTCTCGGCGATACGCTTGCCGATCAGTGTTGCGGCATTGACGTTGCCGCCCTTGCCCGACTGGTCAGCCAACTGCACACGCACTTCGGCTTCCAGCGTCGACGCGCTGGCCACCACCTTGGTGCCGCACCGCGAGAACACTTGCGCGTAGATGTGTGAGTTTGTGCGATGCACGGCGAGACGCGCGATCTGCAGCTCAGCGAGCTTGATACGCGTCTGGCGAGCGCGGCGCAGGCGAGATTGAGTCTTATCCATGATTGCGCACCCTTACTTCTTCTTCGTTTCTTTGAGGATCACAACCTCGTCGGAATAGCGCACGCCCTTGCCCTTGTACGGCTCCGGAGGACGGTAACCGCGGACTTCCGCAGCCACTTGACCGACTTGTTGCTTGTTGATCCCCTTGATCACGATTTCGGTTTGCGTCGGGGTTTCAGCCTTGACGCCTTCCGGCACCTGGTGCACCACCAGGTGCGAGAAACCCAGCGACAGGTTCAGCTTGTCGCCTTGCGCCTGCGCACGATAACCAACGCCAACCAGTGTCAGCTTACGCTCGAAACCCTTAGTCACGCCGTGCACCATGTTCGCGATGATCGCGCGCATCGTGCCCGACAGTGCATTCGCTTCGCGGCTTTCGTCGACCGGCACCAGGTTCAGCGTGCCGTGCTGGTTCACCACCGTCACAAGAGGATTGACCACTTGCGAGATCGTGCCAAGCGGACCCTCCACGGTGATGGAGCCTTTTGCCAGCGTCACCTCGGTGCCTTGCAGCGCGATCGGACTCTTACCTACTCGAGACATGTTTCTTTCTCCTGGGTTAAGCAACGTAGCAGATGACTTCGCCGCCGACGCCCGTAGCGCGCGCCTTGCGGTCGGTCATCACGCCCTTCGGCGTCGACACGATTGCCACACCCAGGCCATTCATAACCTGAGGAATGTCATTGCGACCGCGGTACACGCGCAGGCCGGGCTTCGACACGCGCTCGAGGCGTTCGATGACCGGACGGCCGGCATAGTACTTCAGTGCCATGTTCAGTTCTGCCTTCGCGCCTTCGGTCTTAACCGCGAAATCATCGATGTAGCCTTCGTCCTTCAGGACTTGGGCGATCGCGATCTTCACCTTCGACGAGGGCATTGCCACCGAAACCTTCTCGACCATCTGCGCGTTGCGGATGCGAGTCAGCATGTCGGCTATAGGATCACTCATGCTCAATTTATGTTCCTCCTATTACCAACTCGCCTTGGTCAGGCCAGAAATTTCGCCGCGGAAAGCGATTTCACGAATCTTGTTACGCGCGAGACCGAATTTACGGAACGTGCCACGCGGACGGCCCGTGATCGCGCAGCGGTTACGCTTGCGGGTCGGGTTGGCGTTGCGGGGCAGTTGTTGCAGTTCGAGACGGGCGGCGTAGCGCTCTTCGTCCGACTTGCTCTCGTCGTCGATGACCGCCTTCAGTGCCGTACGCTTCGGTGCGTACTTCTCTGTCAGGCGAGCACGCTTCTTTTCACGTTCGATCAGTGCCAGTTTAGCCACGGTAACCTCAGTTTCTGAACGGGAACTTGAAGCTAGCAAGCAGTGCCTTCGCTTCGTCGTCGGTCTTCGCGGTGGTCGTGATGCTTATGTTCAGTCCACGCAGCGCGTCGATCTTGTCGTAATCGATTTCGGGAAAAATGATCTGCTCTTTCACGCCGATGTTGTAGTTGCCACGGCCGTCGAACGCGCGACCGGACACGCCGCGGAAATCACGCACGCGGGGCAGGGCGACCGTGACGAAACGATCGAGGAATTCATACATCGCGCAGCCGCGCAGCGTCACCATCGCACCGATCGGGTAGCCTTGGCGGATCTTGAAGCTGGCGATTGCCTTGCGGGCCTTCGTCACGACAGGTTTCTGACCTGAGATCTTCGTCAGGTCGCCAACGGCGTTCTCGATGATCTTCTTGTCAGCGACGGCTTTGCCAAGGCCCATGTTCAGGGTGACCTTGGTGATGCGCGGCACTTCCATGATCGACTTGTAGCCGAACATCTCAACCAAGCCGGGAACTACCGTTTCTTTGTAAAACTCTTGAAAACGTGCCATTTTTCTACTCCGCGTCAGGCCAGCACGGCACCGGTCGTTTTCAGAAAGCGAACCTTCTTGCCTTCCTCGACCTTGATGCCGACACGCGAGGCCTTGCCGTTCGAGTCGACCAGTGCGACGTTCGAAATATGCAGCGGCATCGTCTTCGCTTCCACGCCACCCGTCGCACCCTTCATCGGGTTCGGCTTCACATGCTTCTTGACGAGGTTGATACCTTCGACGGTCACATGTTCGGTGCCGACGACCAGCACGACGCCGCGCTTGCCTTTGTCCTTGCCGGTGACGACGATGACTTCGTCACCCCTGCGAATTTTGTTCATCGCGACTCCTTACAGCACTTCCGGTGCCAGCGAGACGATCTTCATGAATCGTTCGCTACGCAGCTCACGAGTGACCGGCCCGAAGATACGGGTGCCGACCGGCTCGAGCTTGTTGTTCAAAAGCACAGCGGCGTTGCCGTCGAACTTAATCAGCGAACCGTCCTGACGACGCACGCCCTTGGCGGTACGAACCACCACGGCGTTGTAGATTTCGCCTTTCTTCACGCGCCCGCGCGGCGTTGCTTCCTTGACAGTCACCTTGATGATGTCGCCAATGCTGGCATAACGACGCTTCGAGCCGCCGAGCACCTTGATGCACATGATTTCACGTGCACCCGTGTTGTCGGCTACTTTAAGCCGAGATTCGGTCTGGATCATGGTTTATCTTTCCCAACTTAATCCGAATGCACCACCATGGCACATACGGTCAGTCTTGGTCCCGTCAGCTAACTGCGGCTGCTTGGGTTTGAACAGCAGCGATGACAAACGAAATCGGCCATCGCAAATCGGTGAATCGTCGGGCCGACAAAACGCCAGATCGCTTCCCCCACCGTGGCTTCGCCCGCGACGGGCCTCCGACAAATATAGAAGACCGGGATTTTAACACATAATCCCGGTCACGCAATAAAAAACTTTGCGATTTCAATCACTTCTACTACTTGTGGCCTTTCGGCCTCCCGCTCAGATGACGCGGGCTGCTTCGATCAGGCGCGACACCGTCCAGGCCTTGGTCTTCGAGAGAGGACGCGTTTCCTGGATTTCGACGAGGTCACCCTCGTTGTAGGTGTTCGCTTCGTCGTGTGCATGGTACTTCTTCGAGCGCACAACGTACTTGCCATAGATCGGATGCTTGACGCGGTTCTGGATCAGCACCGTGACGGTTTTGTCCATCTTGTTGCTGACCACACGACCGATGAGCGTCCGCTTGAGCGAGGTTTTCACGCTATCGTTCATTTCTGGTTCGCCTTCTGAGTAAGGACGGTCCGCAGACGAGCGATATCGCGACGAACCTTCTTCAGCTGGCTCGTGTTCGTGAGCTGCTGGGTCGCGAGTTGCATTCGCAGGCCGAATTGCGCCCTCAGCAGGTCCGAAAGCTCTTTGTTGAGCACGGCCTGATCTTTCTGGAGAAGTTCGGAAGCCTTCATGTTTTCTCCTTAGGCGCCGAGCTGACGAACGATGAATGCCGTCTTGAGCGGCAGCTTCGCAGCTGCCAGACGGAACGCTTCGCGTGCCAGTTCTTCGGTTACGCCATCCATTTCGTACAGCATCTTGCCCGGCTGAATCGCGGCGACGTAGTACTCAGGGTTACCCTTACCGTTACCCATCCGCACTTCGGCCGGTTTCTGCGAAATCGGCTTATCTGGGAAGATACGGATCCAGATCCGGCCGCCACGCTTGATGTGACGCGTCATGGCACGACGCGCCGCTTCGATCTGACGTGCGGTCAGACGGCCGCGACCGATAGCCTTCAGGCCGAATTCACCGAACGACACGGCGTTGCCGCGCGTCGCGATACCGGTGTTACGACCCTTCTGCTCCTTACGATATTTTCTGCGTTTCGGTTGCAGCATCGTTATTCTCCAGTCTTGCCGTCTTCCGGCTTGCCTGCAGCGCGGCGCAGCGCGCCACGACGGGTACCCGGACCACCGCCTTCACCGTCACGGCGCGACCGACGATCGCTAGGACGCGCGCTGCGGCGCGGGCGCTTGTCTTCCGTCACTTCCTCGACCACCGGCGCATCGTTGCGGCCCAGGGTGTCGCCCTTGTACACCCACACCTTGACGCCGATGATGCCGTACGTCGTCTTGGCTTCCGACGTTGCGTAATCGATGTCGGCACGCAGCGTGTGCAGGGGCACGCGGCCTTCGCGATACCACTCGGTACGAGCGATTTCGATGCCGTTCAGACGACCGGCGCTCATGATCTTGATGCCCTGGGCACCCAGACGCATGGCGTTCTGCATTGCACGCTTCATCGCGCGGCGGAACATGATCCGGCGCTCGAGCTGCTGCGTAATCGAATCAGCGATCAGCTGGGCATCGGTTTCCGGCTTGCGGATCTCTTCAATATTGACGTGAACCGGCTCGCCCATGCGGCGTTGCAGTTCCGTCTTCAACAGTTCGATGTCCTCACCCTTCTTGCCGATGACGACGCCCGGACGCGAGCTGTAAATCGTGATCCGTGCGTTCTTCGCCGGGCGTTCAATGACGACGCGACCGACCGAAGCGTTCTTCAGCTTCTTCTTCAGATACTCACGGACGCCGATGTCTTCCTGCAGCATCGCCGCGAAATTGTTGTTGTTCGCGTACCAACGTGAAGCCCAATTGCGGCTGACGGCCAAACGGAAGCCAGTCGGATGAATTTTTTGTCCCATCGTGTGACCCCTTAATTCCCGACCGTCACAGTGATGTGACAGGATTGCTTCTCAATGCGGTTGCCGCGGCCCTTGGCGCGCGCGGTGAAGCGCTTGAGCGAGGCAGCCTTGTCGACGTAGATGCTCTTGATCTTGAGCTCGTCGATGTCGGCACCTTCGTTGTGCTCCGCATTCGCTATAGCCGACAACACCACCTTCTTCACGGTGCCGGCGGCTTTCTTCGGCGAGAACGTCAGAACGTTCAGCGCCTTGTCGACCTGCAAACCGCGGATCTGGTCAGCCACCAGACGCGTCTTCTGCGCCGAGATGCGGGCACCGCGATGAATTGCTTTCACTTCCATCTTGATTGCCCCTTATTTCTTGGCCTTCTTGTCGGCCGCGTGACCCTTGAACGTACGGGTCAGTGCGAACTCGCCAAGCTTGTGGCCGACCATGTTTTCCGAGATGTACACCGGAACGTGTTGACGGCCGTTGTGGACAGCGATCGTCAGACCGATGAAATCTGGGAGGATCGTCGAACAACGCGACCAGGTCTTGATCGGCTTCTTGTCGCGCAAAGCTGCAGCCGCCTCAACTTTCTTCAGCAAATGGGCGTCGCAGAACGGACCTTTTTTAACAGAACGTGCCATTGCCTACTCCTTAACGCTTGTGACGGCGCTGGACGATCATTGTCGTCGTGCGCTTGTTGCGACGCGTACGGAAGCCCTTCGCCGGCGTACCCCACGGGCTCACCGGATCGCGGCCTGCCGCGGTCTTGCCTTCACCACCACCGTGCGGGTGATCGATCGGGTTCATCGCGACGCCACGAACCGTCGGGCGGATACCGCGCCAGCGGTTGGCCCCGGCCTTGCCGATCTGGCGCAGGCTGTGCTCTTCGTTGCCGACTTCACCGATCGTCGCGCGGCACTCGATGTGTACGCGGCGGATTTCGCCCGAGCGCAGACGAACCTGCGCGTAGACGCCTTCGCGAGCCAGCAGCATGGCCGAGGTACCGGCCGAACGCGCGATCTGGGCACCCTTGCCCGGCAGCATCTCGATGCAGTGGATCGTCGTACCGACCGGAATGTTGCGGACCGGCAGCGCGTTGCCCGCGCGGATCGGCGCCTCTGAGCCGGTCAGCAGATGCTGACCGACCGTCACGCCCTTCGGCGCGATGATGTAACGACGCTCGCCGTCTGCGTACAGAACCAGCGCGATGTTCGCGCTACGGGTCGGGTCGTACTCGAAACGCTCGACCTTTGCCGGGATGCCGTCCTTGTTTCGACGGAAATCGATGACACGGTAGCGTTGCTTGTGACCACCGCCCTTGTGGCGCGTGGTGATGCGGCCATTGTTGTTACGGCCGGCGGTCTTGCTCTGCGTGTCGAGCAGCGGTGCGAACGGCTTGCCCTTGTGCAGATTTTTGTTGACCACCTTGACTATCGCGCGGCGACCCGGCGAAGTCGGCTTAACTTTCACGATTGCCATGATTACTTGGCCTCCGCTTCAAAGTTGATTTCCTGGTCGGGCTTCAGGCGGACGTACGCCTTCTTCACGTCCTTGCGACGGCCCATCGAGCGGCCGAAACGCTTTTGCTTGCCCTTCTGGACCAGCACGTTGACGGAATCAACTTCCACCTTGAACAGCAGCTCGACAGCGGCCTTCACTTCCTGCTTCGTGGCATCCGGTGCGACTTCGAACACGACTTGCTCGTTCTTGTCGGCAACCAGGGTCGCCTTCTCGGAGACCACCGGCGCGAGCAGGACCTGCATCAAACGATGATCGTTCTTGCGAATCTCGCTCATGACAGCAACTCCTCGATCTGGGCGACCGCAGCCTTCGTGACTAGGATCTTCTTGAAGTAGATCAGCGACAGCGGGTTGGCGTAACGCGGCTCGACAACCGCCACATTCGGCAGGTTGCGCGACGCGAGGTACAGGTTCTCATCGACCGTATCGGTGATGACGAGCACGGATTCAAGGTCCATGGCCTTGAACTTCTCGGCCAGCAGCTTGGTCTTCGGTGCTTCGAGCGTCAGTTGCTCTACGACCGACAGACGGCCTTCGCGGGCCAGCTGCGAGAAGATCGAGCGCAGACCTGCGCGATGCATCTTCTTGTTGACCTTGTGCGAGAAGTTTTCTTCCGGCGAATTCGGGAAGATACGGCCACCGCCCCGCCACAGCGGGCTCGACGACATACCGGCACGAGCGCGGCCCGTACCCTTCTGGCGCCACGGCTTCTTGGTCGTGTGCTTGACTTGCTCGCGATCCTTCTGCGCGCGGTTGCCTTGGCGAGCGTTCGCCTGGTAAGCCACGACGACCTGGTGGACCAGGGCTTCGTTGTAGTCACGGCCGAACACGACGTCCGATGCGTTGACCGACGCACCTTCCTGGCCATTTTCATTCAGGAGCTTGAGTTCCATTATTTTGCCCCCTTGGTCTTGACGGCCGGCATCACGAAGACCTTGCCGCCCTTCGCGCCCGGAATTGCACCCTTCACGAGCAGCAGCTTGCGCTCTGCGTCGATACGCGCGATTTCGAGATTCTGAACCGTAACCGTCACGTCACCCATGTGACCGGTCATGCGCTTGCCCGGGAACACACGACCCGGATCCTGCGCCATACCGATCGAGCCCGGCACGTTGTGCGAGCGCGAGTTACCGTGCGTTGCGCGGCCCGAGCTGAAGTTGTAACGCTTGATCGTACCGGCATAGCCTTTACCGATCGAGACGCCCTGTACATCGACTTTCTGGCCTACTTCGAAGAAATCGGGGCCGACGATGGCACCATTCGACAGTTCGGCTGCCTTGGCCGCATCGATGCGGAATTCCTTGAGGACTTCACCGGCTTCAACACCGGCTTTGGCGAGATGACCTGCCAGCGGCTTCGTCACGCGCGATGCGCGACGGGAGCCAAATGCAACCTGCACGGCCGTGTAGCCGTCGGTTTCAACAGTCTTGATCTGCGTCACGCGGTTGTCCGACACGTCCAGCACGGTGACGGGAATCGAATCCCCTTCAGCCGTGAAAATACGGGTCATGCCAACCTTGCGACCTACGAGTCCAAGGCTCATCGTTTTCTCCATTTCCGACTGCGATTGGTCGGGGCTAATTTACAAAACGCTGCGATTGCCGCAAGAGCAGGCGCGTCGGTTTTTACGCAAATAGGCGAAAAGCCGTGTATTGTAGCGAGACTTTACGTTTTCCGCAAGCAATCAAAGACTTAGCGTTTCCGACCGGGGACGGATCCGCCGCGAGCCTTACTGCAACTTGATTTCGACGTCTACGCCAGCCGGCAGGTCGAGTTTCATCAGCGCGTCGACCGTCTTGTCGGTCGGATCGACGATGTCCATCAGGCGCTGGTGGGTGCGGATTTCGAACTGGTCACGCGAGGTCTTGTTGACGTGCGGCGAACGCAGGATGTCGAAGCGCTGGATGCGGGTCGGCAGCGGCACCGGGCCACGGACGATTGCACCCGTCCGCTTCGCCGTGTCGACGATCTCGGCGGCCGACTGGTCGATCAAACGATAGTCGAAAGCCTTCAGGCGAATGCGGATTTTTTGCTTTTGCATGACGATTCCTTGAAAAGAGCGAGGCGATGTTGCATCGCCGGATCAGTAAAAGAACGTGGGAGCGGGCACCTGGGGAGACCAGACGCCCTCTCTCGGAGGTGCCAAACGGCGAATGATACACCAGCTGCGGCCCAGCAGCGATACTCGATATTTTAGTCGAGGATCCTGGCGACGACGCCGGCGCCGACGGTACGGCCACCTTCGCGGATCGCAAAGCGCAGACCTTCTTCCATCGCGATCGGAGCGATCAGTTTCACCGTGATCGACACGTTGTCGCCGGGCATGACCATTTC
>JAYFRX010000033.1:0-14691 GCA_040946945.1 Burkholderia sp.
AGGTCCTCCCCGATGCGCGCGATGTATTCGACTCTAGCATCTTCGGCTTTCTGCGCGCCTACATCACTGCGAGCGATCGCTTCTGCATACCGACGGTTTTAGTCGCCGCGCAGCGGCTTACCTTGTCGATGTACCCGACGTGCAAGGCCGCGCGCGGCCGGCACTTCACGGTCGCAGGCGATCACGACAAGTTGTCGTTTGCGCCGCTGTCGCGGCTCGACACGCGCGCTCGCCGTGCGTGGGCGATGGACTGGATCAACACTATTCTTGCGCTCAATGGCGTCATTACCACGCCAGCCCAGCGCAACGAGATTGCTACGGCAATCATGAGCATGGCCAAAAGTCACTCTAGAACCATGTCTGAGTTCAGCGTGACGGTCCAGGACGAGGCAATCCGCGAAGCGCTCAAGCCGTACACCGTGGACGGCGACATGGGCCATCTGCTCGATGCTGATGAGGACGGTCTGGACTTATCCGACTTCATGACCTTCGAGATTGAGCGCTTGATGGGCTTGGGCGAGAAGTTCGCGTTACCGGTGCTGCTGTACCTGTTCATGCGGATCGAAGAATCGTTGAGCGAGGAAGATGCCCGGCCGACGCTGCTCATTCTCGATGAAGCATGGTTGATGCTGGCACACCCGACATTCCTCGAAAAAATCGAAGAATGGCTGCGCTCAATGGCAAAGAAAAACTGCTCCGTCCTCATGGCGACGCAAAGTATTTCTGAGGCCAACAAGTCCGGGATTCTCGACATCATCACCGAATCGACAGCCGCCCGTATCTACCTGGCGAACCCGAATGCGCGCGAGGAAAAGACCGCCGATATCTATAGCCGCATGGGCTTGAACCCGCGTCAGATTGAAATCGTCGCGTCGGCCATTCCCAAGCAGGATTACTACTACGTCTCCGAAAAGGGTTGCCGTCTGTACCAGCTCGCGCTTGGTCCGCTTGCACTCGCCTTCGTCGGTTCGACCGACAAGGAATCCATCGCCGCTATCAGGAAGCTCGAAGCCGTTCACGGCGACGCATGGGTTTATGAGTGGGCGCGTGCCAAGGGTCTTAGCCTCGAACATTATGGAGTTGCAGCATGAGTCTTTCCGACAAAATCAAGGGCTCCTTCGGCAAGAAGGATTTAGCCGCTAAAACGGCGCAAACAGAGAACCCTTATCTGAATGCGCGCCGCTCATGGAACGGCCACGTCGCCGGCGTCATGTCTGCCGTCCAAACGTGGCAGGTAGTCGGCATCTTGGGCCTGCTGATCGGTTTGACAGCGGTCGGCGGGATGATCCACATCGGCAGCCAGTCGAAATTCATTCCCCTGGTGTTCCAACAGGACGGCAGCGGCAACACAGTTTCGATGACGCGGGCCGAGCGCATTCCTGACGCCAAGGTAGACGACTATCGCACGGCCGTTGCTGAGTTCATCAGCAACATTCGTCTCGTCACACCGGATTCGGAATTGCAGACCAAGGCCGTGTGGCGCACGTATGGATACCTCGCACCAAGCGACCCCGCCACGATCAAGGCCAATGAGTTTCTTAACGGCAAACCGGAAGACAACCCTTTCAAGCGTGCTGCCAACGAAACGGTTGGCATCGACATTAAATCGGTCATCCAGCAATCGAAAGACACCTGGCAGGTCGATTGGCTCGAAACAGTGCGGTCGCGTGATGGTTCTCCCAAGGGTGCGCCATACACGATGCGCGCACTCGTCACGATTTACCAAAACAACGATGCCGAGCTGAAAAGCGGGCAAATGTTCATCAACCCGCACTTCATCTTCGTGCGCGACTACAACTGGTCGAAGCAACTTTAAGCCTGGGGCCTCTACTATGAAAAAGACTCTTATCTCTGCACTCCTGTTCGGCCTGTTGCCAGTTGCGGCACTTGCGGCCCCGGCTCAGTCGAATGGCGATGATCTTGCAAACCAATACTTCTCGAAGAACGAACCGTCGCTGACGCCGCAGGAACGCACGGCGGTTGCAATCGGCAAGAAGTGGCAGGAACAGAAGGGCCTCAACCCGTTCCAGAGTGCCGATGGCTCGATCAACTATGTATTCCTGCCGGGTAAGCAATACCCGGTGGTGTGCGCGGTGTTGCAAGTGTGCGACGTGGCATTGCAGCCGGGCGAAAACATCAACGGCCTCAATGCCGGCGATCCGCGCTTTACGGTCGAGCCTGCTGTTACCGGGTCGGGCGCTACGCAGGTGCTTCACCTGATCCTCAAGCCGCTCGATGTGGGCCTTGATACGACATTGGTCCTGACAACGGATCGACGCACATATCACTTCCGGCTGCGTTCGAGCCGCACGGAAATGATGCCGTTCGTCTCCTTCACCTACCCGGAAGAAGCAATGGCGAAATGGGACGCGATTAAAACGCGTGAAGTGAAGCAGCGGCAGGAAAGCACGATCCCGCAAACGGGTGAGTACCTGGGCAACCTGAACTTCAACTATGACGTGACGGGCAACGCTCGGTGGAAGCCGGTACGTGTGTACAACGATGGCCGCAAGACCATCATCGAAATGCCTGAAACGATGCAGCAGTCCGAAGCGCCGACCCTGTTGGTCGTGCGCAAGGACGGTGGTGTTTTCTCGGACGCGGAAACGCAAATGGTCAATTACCGCGTGCAGGGCAATCGCTACATCGTGGACACGATCTTTGACAAGGCAATTCTGGTCGCCGGCGTCGGTTCGAGCCAGGATCGCGTGACGATTTCGAGGGGGAACTAATCATGCGCAAACTGGTAATCCTCTCACTGCTGCTGGTTGGCCTGGCCGGCTGCGCAACCAACGCACCGTATGGCAATTTCGCGGCCGCTCCGCTCGATCTGAATCAGAAGATGGCAGATGCCACGGCGGCCCAGCTCGTCGCGCTTTACCCGCCCGCGAAAACGCGCTTCAACCTCAAGCAACCGACCACGGACGCCTACGGCGCATCGCTCGTTGATGCGCTGCGCGCGAAGGGCTACGCCCTCTTGGAGTTCGTACCCCAAGGGGCAGGACAGGGCAGCCAGCAGGCGGCCGCTTCTGCATCGGCGCCGCAGGCAGCGAGTCAACCTGTGGCCGCCGCTCAGCAGGGCGGCCTCGATCTGCGCTACATCGTCGATGCCCCGGCAACGACCAACCTCTACCGCGTGACCGTCCTGGTCGGCCAAGAGTCAATCAGCCGCGCTTTCGTGTCACAAAACGGCACGGTCGTTCCGGCCGGCGCGTGGGTTCGCAAGGAGTAATGGCAATGGCTGATAACGAAGATCAAATGTCGCCCAGCGCTTCGCCAGGTGCAGTCGCAAAAAGCGGAGTGCGCCGGGTAAATAACCTTCCGCTGATTATTGCCGGGTGCGCTCTCGCAGTGTTCGTGCTGTTGATTGCGATGGTCGCGGTCAAGCGAGCTAATCAGCAAAGCAATGTGCAGGAGGATGTGGCGAGCATTCATAAAAAGGCAACCGACACGTCAGGGATGGCGGCTGATATTGTCGGCGGACACGGCTCGGGCCTTATTCCACCTAGCACACCAGCTCCCGCCAGCAACACGGCGGCGGTACCGATTGCGCCCGTCAGCAATCCCGATGCTCCGCCGACGCCGCCGCGCAACGCCACCGGCACACCCGCGCCAGTCGATCCCGACGAACAGCAGATTCGCATGGCGAAGATGCAGCAGTTTCAGGATGCCGTGAAAGCGAAAACCAACGTTCCGTTGCCGAATCAGCTTGGCGCAACCGGCACGCCGATGCGCTCCGCAGCGGGCAACAGCACGCCGCAATCGCGCGACGAAATGCTTGCGCAGATTGCTAACGTGCGTCATCAGATAGATGCGAATGCGACAGGCAGCGATCCGACCGCCTCCTATCAAGCGCAGTTGGCGAAAATTCGCGCTGGTGTGGGCGGCGGCGGCTTTGGCGGCAGCAGCAGCGGCGGCTCTGACAGTGGCGGCCCGCAACTACTTCAAACGTCGGCCACACGGAACGATGTAGCGCAGTTCGCAAACAACGGACAGGGCGACCGTTGGAAGCTCGATTCGGATACGCAAGCGCCGCGCTCGCAGTTCGAGATTCGTGCAGGTGGCGTTATTCCCGGAGTGATGATTAGCGGCGTGAATTCCGATCTGCCGGGCCAAATCATGGGTCAGGTATCGCAGGACGTGTACGACACCGCGACGGGAAAATACCTGCTCATTCCGCAAGGCACACGCTTGATTGGCACATACAACAGCAACGTTGCATATGGACAAAACGCGGTTCTTATCGCGTGGCAACGGTTGGTGTTCCCGGATGGTAAGGCATTGGATATTAGCGCGATGCCGGGCGCGGATATGGCTGGTTATGCGGGCTTCCGCGATCAGGTCAACAACCACTATCTGCGCATCTTCGGTTCGGCGTTGCTCATGTCGGGCGTGACAGCCGCTGCCTCGTATGCCACGGATCGCAACAGCAACACCGGGAGCGTGTACAGCCAGCCGACCGCAAGCAGTGAGTTGAGCCAAGCACTCGGCCAGCAACTCGGCCAAGTGACAGCGCAGATGATCTCGAAGAATTTGAACATTGCGCCGACGCTCGAAATCCGACCGGGTTATCGGTTCAACATCATCGTCGTGAAAGACCTGGATTTCACGAAATCGTACAAGTCCTTTGATTACTGACGCCAAGGAGAAGTGACTATGAAAACGTTCTGGAAAAAAGCTTTAGCCGCTAAATTCGCCGCCCTTGCGGTGATTCTCTGCGCGGGTATTTCGCAGCCGGCGCAAGCTGGCATCCCCGTTATCGACGGTAGCAACCTGACGCAAAACATCGTTACGGCAGTCCAGCAGGTGGCCGCTGTCGAGAAACAGATTCAGCAGTATCAAACGCAGTTGCAGCAGTATCAAAACATGCTGCAAAACACGGTTGCGCCGGCCGCCTACATTTGGGACCAGGCCAGCCAGGTGATGAACAAGCTCATGGCTGCGCAAGACACGCTGACCTACTACAAGAACCAGACCGGCAGCATCGACAACTACCTGTCGCGTTATCAGGACGTGAGCTACTACCGCACGTCGCCGTGCTTCACTGCTGCTGGTTGCTCGTCGGCCCAATTGCAGGCCGTACAGGACGCTCAAGCCAACAACTCGCAAGCGCGGAAGCTCGCAAACGATGCCGTCTTGAAAAGCGTCGATCAGCAACAGCAGACCCTGACGAGCGACGCCGCGACCCTGCAAAACCTGCAATCGCAAGCGACGGGCGCGCAGGGGCAAATGCAGGCGATGCAGGCAGCTAACCAGCTTGCCAGCGCACAGACCAATCAACTCTTGCAGATCAGGGGCATGTTGGCAGCGCAGGCAGCGGCGGCGGCCACTCAGGCATCCAGCGATACCGACAAGGCAGCGCTCACGGCGGCCGCCGATCAGACGTTCCGCTCGGGCAGCTACACGAAAAGCCCGGTTCAAAACTGGTAACGCCAAGGGAAAGTGATGAAACGACTTATCGCGATTGGGTGTGGGTGTTTGGTGAGCGTGTTGCTCGCGTCATGCGGCAAGCCTGTGCATTCCGTCGAGTATTACAAGCAGCATGAGGACGAGAGAAACGCCATGCTCGAAAAGTGCAAGGCCGATCCCGACCTCATCACCAAAGACGAGAATTGCCGGGCCGCTGGTGACGCTCAGGCGCTGTCCGGCAGTTTCACGCCCAGCAAGCCGCAGAAATGGTGAACCTATGAAGAAGCTACCTGCACTGCCGCTGCTGGCGTTGGCGCTGCTGCTGTTTGCCGTGCAAGCGCACGCGCAAACAGCAGTGGACAGCTCCGGCCTGCTGGACAACATCCTCAATCGGTTCTCGCAAGTCGCGAGTACCTGGTCTGGAAAGATGGTCAGCTACGCGAGCTGGTTGTTTTGGGGCCTCGTCCTGCTGAGTATGGTTTGGACGTATGGAATGATGGCCTTGCGCAAGGCCGACATTCAGGAGTTCTTTGCCGAGACAATCCGGTTCGTGGCAGTAACGGGCTTCTTCTGGTGGATTCTGACCAACGGCCCAGCTATCTCGACCTCGATCATCAATTCGTTGCGGCAAATCGCGGCCGATGCGTCCGGCCTCGGTAACTCGCTCTCGCCGTCAGGCATTGTCGATATCGGTTTTGACATTGCCTCGAAGGTCGTTGACCAGTCCTCTATTTGGTCGCCGGTCAACTCTGGCGTCGGGATTGTTATTGCGGCCGTTATTTTGGTCGTTCTGGCCTTGGTCGGCGTCAACATGCTGCTGCTGTTGATCTCGGGATGGTTGCTCTCCTACGGCGCGGTTTTCCTGCTCGGCTTCGGCGGCGGTCGTTGGACCTCCGACATTGCGATCAATTACTACAAGACGGTCCTCGGCATCGGTATGCAGCTTTTCGCGATGATCTTGATCGTTGGTATCGGCAAGTCGTTCATCGACCAGTATTACGCGGCGACAAGTAGCGGCGCGATCACGATGAAGGCGCTGTTGGTGATGCTGGTTGCATCGGTCGTGCTGCTTGTCCTGGTCAACAAGGTTCCGCCGATGTTCGCCAGCATCGTCGGCGGTGGCGGCTCCACGGCAGGCATTGGCAGCTTCGGTGCCGGCGCAGCGCTCGGCGCGGCTGCAACGGCTGCGGGCGCTGCGGTTGCAGCCGGTGCGGCCGTGATGGCCGGCGCATCCAGCGCAGCGGGCGGTGCATCGGCCCTCAAGGCCGCGTTTCAGTCCGCGCAGCAGAACATGGCGAGCGGTAGCGGCATGTTCTCGGGCGGCTCGGGCGGCGGCAGTGGATCTGTCTCGGGTGGTAGTGGTTCTGGCTCGGGCGGCGGCTCCGGGGGTGGTTCCGGTGGCCCCACGTCAGGCGGCAGCGGCGGGTTCATGTCCGCGATGGGCACGGCTGGCAAGTTCGCGGCCGACATGGGCGCGAATCTCGCGAAGGGCGCGGGCCAAGTCGCCAAGGACAAGGCCGGCAGCATGGCCGCGTCCGCGAAAGAGCGGATTGCAGACACCACGGGCGGAAAGGTCGCATCAGCGATCCGCAACATGAGCGGAACTGGCACGGACAGCGGTAGCGCCGATGCGGGCAGCTCGCAGCAAGCGGCGTCTAGCCCTTCATCAGCTCCGCAAGAAAGTTTCGGCGGTGACAGCCTGGCGGCAGCAACGCAGGGCGGCACCGATACGGCCTCCACGAATGACGAGGTGGCCGAGTTCGTGAACAAAGGTCAGCCGAAGTCGGCGTAACGACAAAGGAGTGTAGTTATGAAAAACAAGCTCAAGTTCTTTTCGGTGATGGGTGTTGTGGCCGGCTCGCTCGTTGGCTCTGCGTCCGTGTTTGCCCAGCAGCAAGGGCAGGAGTTGACGGGCGATCCGAAGCTCGCTTGCGAGGCCATTCTGTGCCTGTCGTCGGGCACCAGGCCCGGCGAGTGCGGCCCGTCGCTGAGCCGGTATTTCGGCATCAGCTACAAGTATTGGAGCGATACCGTCAAAGGCCGGCGCAACTTTCTGAACCTGTGTCCGACCGCACAAGATACGTCATCGGCCAACATGCCGCAGATTGTCGATAACATCGCCAACGGCGCGGGCCGGTGCGATGCGGCGTATCTCAACGCGAACAACCGGACCATCGTGCAAAAGAAGATTTGCCCGCAAAACGGATGGCAAACCGGGGGCAATGCCTGGTGGAACCGCAACAGCGGATGGACGCCGCCCGACGATTC
This sequence comes from Burkholderia sp., assembly GCA_040946945.1. GTDB lineage: Bacteria > Pseudomonadota > Gammaproteobacteria > Burkholderiales > Burkholderiaceae > Burkholderia. The sequence goes on from JAYFRX010000033.1 coordinate 7,678, forward strand.
TTGGACGCCTCTCGATGACGGCAGCGGCTGCTACGTCAAGAGCGTTGTCGTCGTCAGCAACGCGAAGCCCGCGCTCTGCTCGGCCTATGCGAACAGCCAGTACACCTATCTGGGGGTGTAAGCCGGAACCCCAGATTTTTCCGGCAACGCTCCAAACCCAGCAGGCGCAGGGCTGTCGGAAAACAGTTGATTTCCGACACTGATGAGCCAAACGCGAAAACGGCACCCTTTCAGGGGTAAAACGTGTACGTAAAACCATGTCGTGTAGATGACGCTGCCGGAAACCTAGCTTCAGACGTTTACCGACGGAATTTTCTGGGGTTCCGGCTTACACCCCCTATCTCCTTGGCGTTCGATACGTTGGCGATCCGACCGATGGCGGCCATTGGGTCGATGACTCGGCAGGCGGCCAGTAACATGCCGCTCGATCTGCCGCCGCAACTTCAAGAGCGCGTCGTCTGCTCGATCACGGCCGCCGTCAAGTACGAGGTTCCCGCAAACATCGTGCTTGCGGTAGCCGAGAAAGAAGGCGGCAAGCCGGGCCAGTGGGTCAGGAACAGCAACGGCACCCACGATGTAGGGGCGTTGCAGTTCAACACCGCCTACCTGGTCGAGCTGCGCAAGTACGGCATCACGGCCGACGATGTAGCGCAGGCCGGTTGCTACGCCTACGACTTGGCCGCGTGGCGCTTGCGCGGCCATCTGCGCAACGACAGCGGCGATGTGTGGACACGCGCCGCGAACTATCACTCGCGCACGCCGGAATACAACGCACCGTACCGGGCCGACTTGATGCGCAAGGCTGCGAAGTGGGGCGCGTGGATCGAAGCCAAGTTCGTCACATATGACGCAACCAAGCCGGGCAGTGCGCCCACGGCCCCCGCTACGGCGGCGGCAGAGGTAACGCCAAGGGAAGGCTCGGCCACGGTCGCACAAGCGGCTCCAGCAGCCGCTACGGCGGTCGCAGCGCAGCCCGCGCATGTGGTCAAGGTTTCCGCATCGATGCCACGCTATAACGCGGCCGCAGCTCGCGCCCTTGCAGCGGTGTATGCGCCCGGCTCGCTCAAGTAGTTGGCCGGCGTCATTTTCTTGTCTTGGGGATTCATATGGCCGAAGTAGCCTTCACGAACAAAACAGCGTTGCCTCGGCTCGTGATTTCGAGCGGCACGATAGAAGCCGTGAAGTGGCTCGCGCTTCTTTTCATGACGGGCGATCACGTCAACAAGTATCTGCTCAATGACACGGTGCCGGTGTTGTTTGATGCCGGCCGCCTTGCTATGCCGTTGTTCGTCTTTATCCTGGCGTACAACCTGGCTCGTCCGGACACATTTGAGCGCAGCGGCCATCAGCGCACGATGATTCGCCTCGCGGTGTTCGGCGCGCTTGCGACGCCGGCGTTTATCGCACTTGGCGGCCTGCTCGCTGGATGGTGGCCGCTCAACATCATGTTCACCCTGTTGGTGCTGACGTTGGCGCTGTTCCTCATCGAGCGCGGCGGCAAAGCAAACGCGATAGCAGCCGGCGCTGTCGTCATAGTCGGCGGCAGCTCGGTCGAGTTCTGGTGGCCCGCGATCATCTTTGGCCTAGCCGTGTGGTTCTACACGAAACGGCCATCAGCGACAGCACTGGTTTTCGCCGTGCTGGCCTGCGCGTCGCTGGCCGTCATCAACCGCAATTTTTGGGCGCTCGCGGCGCTACCGGCGATTGCGGCCGCCACGCGCATCGACGTGCGCTGCCCGCGCTGGAAGTGGGCGTTCTACGCCTACTACCCGGTGCACCTCACGGCCCTGTGGCTCATTCGCATACCGATGAGTCACGCGGGCTATCTGTTCTTCACGTAAGGAAACTACTCATGAGGCAAACACTCATCGTTGCGGCACTGCTCGCAGTCTTTGGGACGATCACTGCTCGCGCGCAGGATGTGGGCGGAGTGGTCGATGGAACTGCGTTGGACGCTTCCCTTGCGCAACTCCAACAGGTCGGTGAGCAACTAAAAGGCTTGCCCACCATCGGGTCGAGCTGCAAGCCCGGAGAGAATCAGCGCGGGTGGGAAGCCCGCCCACTCGGCGGCCATGTTCTCCTGTGCAACGAATCTACCGCGTGGAAGTGGGTAGACAGCGGGCGGCCTACCTGCGCAGCGCTCACGGACTGCCCCTAACCTTGCCGCAACAACACTATCAATTTGAGAGGAAACTATGAAATTCAACCGTTCCAAGCTCGTGTGCGGATTGCTCGTGATCGCCGCGACATACAGCCTGACGGCGCGCGCCGAAACGGACTACGACGGGCAATACGCTCGGAACATCGGCATCACCTATGACGTGGGCGAGAACAACTCCGTTGTCGGGCAAATCACCAACAACACGAATCGCACCGTTTATGTCTCGGCGGAATTCAAGGGTTATGCGGCAGACGGCCACGTGAGCCAGGGCGGCGGAACCGTGATCTTCGATCACCTTGACGCCGGCGAGACTGCGCGCTTTAAGAGTGGCGGTTTTTTCGAGGCGATCAAATCGGCCAAACTGACCAAACTGCGCACGGTTCCTTGACACGTCGATGCCGTAGCCTCTAGCTCTGGCGCGTGTGATGGACCTCGGAAGATTTGCCAGAGCCTTTCGCCGGCCGCAGTAATGCGCGCCGGCTTTTTTATTCAGTGGCACTCTCGCGCATCGCCCATACGCGCTTGACCTGGCTAATGCTGCATCCGGCCAGCTCGGCCGTCTTGACGATGCTGTGGCCGGCGCGACGTAGCGCAATGATTCGTGCGTGAGTCGCCGGCTTGGGCGCACGGCCTTTGTACTTGCCGGCCTGCCGCGCAAGCTCGATTCCCTGCCGCGTGCGTTCACGCCGGTCCTCGTAGTCCTCGCGCGCCATCTGCAAGGCGAGCTTCAAAAGCATGTCCTGCACCGATTCGAGCACGATCTTGGCAACGCCCTTGGCCTCGCCGGCCAGCTCGGTTAGATCAACTACGCCCGGCACCGCGAGGCGCGCACCCTTGGCGCGGATCGATGCAACGAGGCGTTCGGCCTCGGCCAACGGCAGGCGGCTAATGCGGTCGATCTTCTCGGCAATCACAACCTCGCCGGGTTGCAGGTCGGCAATCATGCGCAGCAGCTCGGGGCGATCCGCGCGCGCGCCGGATGCCTTCTCGCGGTAGACGCCGGCAACGTAGTAGCCGGCCGCCTTCGCGGCCCTGGCGATTTCCTCTTGGCGTTCAATGTCCTGCTGTTCGGTGCTCACGCGCATGTAGATGCGCGCGACGCGGATGGGATGGGTCATAGCTCGGCCAATTTGGGTATAGTCAAATTAGCCTATCGTAGCAGCCCGGTCCACAATGTTCAAAACCGATTTATCTTGGCCTAGCCACTTATACCGATCCTATTGAACCTACAAGTTGCGATTTGAATGCACATATTGTAAAATGACTGCATTGAATGCGTTTTATGGAGATTGAATATGGCAATGCTTACAGTACGTAATTTGTCCGATGAGGTGCATCGGGCCTTGCGCGTCCGGGCCGCCATGCACGGCCGGAGTACCGAAGCGGAAGTCCGAGAAATTCTGACGAGCATCGTCAAGCCGGAAGAGCGTGTTCGCCTTGGCGACGCCTTGGCTGCCTTGGGCCGCAAAATCGGACTGACCAACGAGGATTTCACGGCCTTTGACGAGGTGCGGGACAAAACGCCGGCCGAGCCGATGAGGTTTGAATGATCGTCTTGGATACCAACGTTGTTTCCGAGGCGATGAAACCAGAGCCGGATGCAGCAGTGCGAGCCTGGCTCAACGAGCAAGCCACGGAAACGCTGTACCTGTCCAGCGTGACGCTAGCCGAGCTGCTGTTTGGCATCGGAGCGCTGCCGGCAGGTAAGCGCAAGAACATGCTGGCTCGCGCCCTTGACGGCTTGCTCGATCTGTTCGACGGGCGCGTGCTGCCCTTCGATACGGACGCGGCACGCCACTATGCCGAACTAGCGGTGACAGCGAAAAACGGCGGTCGAGGCTTCCCAACACCGGACGGCTATATCGCCGCAATTGCGGCGTCGCGTGGTTTTATGGTGGCTTCCCGCGACACGTCGCCCTTTGAGTCAGGTGGGGTGCAGGTCATCAATCCGTGGGAGCACGGCAAACAAACATGAAGAAACTTCTAGCAATCCTCTCTTTCTTCTTGGCGTCCACGGTCGCGTTGGCTGGACAGGCGTTGCCGTCGAATGCTGCATTCGATGCGGGGTTTTCACCTGAGGGTAGCGCGCTCAATGTGGTCGTGAAGGGCATCGAGAGCGCCCGCGCTTCGATCTTGGTTGCTGCCTACAGCTTCACCAGCAAGCCAGTCGCAACGGCACTGCTCGCTGCGCAGCATCGCGGTGTGAAGGTTGCCGTGATCGCGGATCGCGCGCAAAACAGCAAGAGCTATTCTGCCGTGTGGTTTCTAGCGAACCAAGGCGTCCCCGTTCGCCTCAATGATCGTTACCAGGACGAGCACAACAAGTTCATGGTGATCGACGGCCAGCATCTTGAAACCGGGAGCTTCAACTATTCGGCGGCCGCCGCGAACAAGAACGCCGAGAACGCCGTCCTGTTGTGGAACGTGAGGCCTCTGGCCGAGCGCTACACGGCCGAGTGGCAACGCCTATGGCAAGAAAGCGCCGATCTAAAGCCAGCCTATTGAGTGAGTTGCGACAAGCGCAACGGAGGTTGTGACGTGTTCGATACGGATGAGGAAATCGAGGCATACATCGCGGGCCTGCCGAACGGCATTGACGAATTCCGGCAGTTGATTGGGTCGGGGCGCATTGCCGGCGTGCGACAAGAGCGAGGCCAGAACTATCTACAGCGCCTTGATGCGCGCGAAGCGGCCAATGCAGAGAGACGGTTGCTCGAAGCAAGCGAGCGAGCGGCGACAGCGGCGGAAACATCTGCGCGAGAAGCGGCGAGGCAATCAACGCTTGCTGCCCGATCAGCACGAATAGCCATAATCACATGCGTTGTGACTGCAATAATCGGTATCGTCGGCGCGGTTGTTGCGTGGCTGTCACATTAGGTCAGCGTCGAGTGAAAGCAAAAAGGCCCGGGTCACGAGCCCGGGCCTTTTTGCTGCCTGCTACTGTGTTGTTGTCTATCCGATCCGCGCCGCACGAGGTTGACGCTCCTGCTTCCGTTCGCGCTGCTGTTCCTGTTGCTGTGTCTGCTGCTCGTCGCGCACCTGGTGCTTCTCGATGGCCTTGCCGACAGCGGCTTGCACCTGGCGTTCCAACCCGTCGACGCCGAGCGCGCTTTTGGTGGCCAAGTCGTTAAAGTCGGTAAAGCCCTTCGGATTCCCAGCTTGCTCGCCCGGCGCGAAGATCGGGAAGAACGCAGTCCCGCCCACAGCCCGCGCGGCTTCCTTGGCCTTCGTCTTGCCGGGGTTGTTCTGCACGGCCTGGTCGTCATCGCCGGCGATGACAATGGGCTTGTCCGGGAATTTCTCGTGCAGCGCCTTCGCTACGGCCTCCAGGTTGCCCGAATCGAACGCGGCGACGGTGCCGTAGCCCAAGGCTTGCGAAACGCTCGCAGCGGTTGCATAGCCCTCGCCAATGACGATCGCCGGCGCGGCCGCGATCGCATCGAGGCCTCCGATCGGGTGAAAGCACCCCTCTTTGCGGCTCTCCTTGGCGAAGCGCTTGGTTCCGTCCTCCTGGATGTACTGCGTCGTCCACTGCTTGCCGTCCGCGTCGATGGCCGGTATGTAGGTTTTCTGGCCGTCGCGGTCGGTGTACACGCCTGGCTGCGGTGCGATGCCCTTGGTTTCTAGGTAGGGCGTCGGCGCGACGATGGGCACCAGCTCGGCCATCTGTTTGCCGACACGCAGCGCAGCGCGCTCCTGCTCGCGCTGCTGCTGTTCCGCACGCGCGGCCAGTTTGGCGGCCGCCTCGGCCTGCATCTCAGCCTTCTGCTCGGGATCAAGCGAGTAACCCTTGCTTTTCCACTTCATTTCGATGCCGGTGCGGTTGTTCTTGATGAAGCCGGCCGGGTGTCCGTCAAGGTGGCCGACATAGAAGCCGGCCTTCTCGCTCTTCTTGTCGCCATCTACCTCGATGCGATGCTTCTTGCCGTCCATGATGGGATGATCGCCGTTGACGACGCACCCCATGCTGCGCAGCGCGTCGGCAAACTCCTGCTCGGGCGTCATGGCTGGCCCCTGCTGCGTGGTCACATTCTCGGGCTTCCAGCGTTCGAGCTTCACCATGTCTGCCTGTGGGCCGGCGTACCAAGATTTCGCGGCCTTGTCCCACAACGCGCCGGCCGCCTTGGCAGCCTGGTGCTCGCCAAACGGCACGGCGAGGTATTCGCGCGTCTGCGCCGGCTTCTGCTCACTGGCGGGGACTGGGGACGCCGCGGCCGTTTGCGCGCCGTCTACGGCCGCCGTAGCGCTCCCCTGTAACCACTTGGCGAACGGCGCAGGGTCCACCCCTGTCGGAACGTACCAAGACTGTCCTTGACGGTCCCAACGCGCGCCCAAGGCCTTCGCCTCGTCCTTCTGCTTGTACGGCACGTTGATGTAGGTCTTGTCGCTCTGCGTGGCCGTAGCCGGCATTGACGGTGGTATTACCTGTTGAGACTGCTGCATGGTCGCCTCCTGTTCGGTGCTGACGGCCTGCTGCGTCGCCTGCTCCTGAACCTGTTTTTGCTCGAACGCGAGGACGTAATCCTGGATTTTCTCGGCGTCAGCCGCCGCCCGGAAAACCTCAAGCGGATCGTCCTGCAGGGCCTTGATCCACGACCCGACATAAGCTGCGTGCTGGCCGGGATCGTGGCCGATGCCCAGCTCGTCGCCCAAGATCATGCTCGAAATCTCGGCCCGCAATTCTTCCTTGGCGTACCCCTCGCTTCCGAACGGGTGCGCCAGGTCACGATCAAGGTAAGCCGCTGCGCGGCGACTAAAACCGTCGGTATGCAGAAGCGATCGCTCGCAGTGATGTAGGCGCGCAGAAAGCCGAAGATGCTAGAGTCGAATACATCGCGCGCATCGGGGAGGAC
>JAYFRX010000034.1:0-14242 GCA_040946945.1 Burkholderia sp.
GCTTTGCCTCGGGCTTCCTTCGGATTCGCAGTCGCCCGCGACACCCTTGCCTCTGGCTAACACTTCCCCTTGCTGGGCGTGTAGAGGACTTTCACCTCCAAGTGAGTGCGCCCTGCCGGGCGCACAGCAAAGAGGGCGCGAGCTTGTCGCGCCCCTCTCGCGAGACGACGAGACCGTTCTGTCTGTCTTCCTTGCTGCTTGCGGCGATGGGTTCAGCTCGTTACGGCACCGCGATTCGCCGGCAGCGCCAGCGCCGCGTACTTGGCCAGCACGCCACGCGTATAACGCGGTGCCGGCCGCTGCCACGCAGCGCGGCGGCGTGCCAGTTCGGCCTCGTCGACGTTCAGCCGCAGCAGCAGGCGATGCGCGTCGATGGTGATCGAATCGCCTTCCTGAACCAGGGCGATAGTGCCGCCGGCGAAGGCTTCCGGGGCGACGTGGCCGACCACCATGCCCCAGGTGCCGCCGGAGAAGCGCCCGTCGGTGATCAGGCCCACCGATTCGCCGAGCCCCTTGCCGATGATCGCCGAGGTCGGCGCGAGCATCTCCGGCATGCCTGGCCCGCCTTGCGGGCCGAGATAGCGCAGCACCACCACGTCGCCGGCGCGGATGCGGTCGTCGAGAATCGCCTGAAGCGCGCTCTGCTCGTCGTCGAACACGCGCGCGGGCCCGGTGATCACCGGATTCTTCAGCCCGCTGATCTTGGCTACCGCGCCGTCCTCGGCGAGATTACCCTTGAGGATTGCCAGGTGGCCTTCGCGATAGAGCGCCTGGTAAATCGGAAAGATCACCTGCTGGTCGGCACGTGGTACCGAAAGCACGTCGCACAGCGTCTCGGCCAGCGTCTGGCCGGTGATGGTGAGGCAATCGCCGTGCAGCAGCTCCGCGTCGAGCAGGATCTTCATCACCTGTGGAATGCCGCCCGCGCGATGCAGGTCGGTGGCGACATAGCAGCCCGAGGGTTTCAGGTCGCAGATCACTGGCACGCGCCGGCGGATCCGCTCGAAATCGTCGATGCTCCAGTCGAGCTCGGCAGCATGCGCGATGGCCAGGAAATGCAGTACGGCATTCGTCGAGCCGCCAGTTGCCATGATCACCGACACGGCATTCTCAATCGACTCGCGGGTGATGATGTCGCGCGGTTTCAGGTCGCGCTTGACGGCCTCCACCAGCACACGCGCCGATTCGGCCGCCGAATCGACCTTCTCCTGGTCGGGGTTGGCCATCGTCGAGGAATAGGGCAGCGCCATGCCGAGCGCCTCGAAGGAGGAGCTCATGGTGTTGGCCGTGTACATGCCACCGCACGAGCCGGTCGACGGGCAGGCATTGCGCTCGATGCCGTCGAAGTCCTCTTGCGACATGCGCCCCGCCGTGAACTCCCCGACCGCCTCGAAGGCCGAGACAATGGTCAGGTCCTGCCCCTTCCAGTTGCCGGGGCGGATCGTGCCGCCATAGACGTAGATGCCCGGCACGTTCAGGCGCGCCAGCGCGATCATGCCGCCCGGCATGTTCTTGTCGCAGCCGCCCACCACCACCACGCCGTCCATCCACTGGCCCTGCACGCAGGTCTCGATGCAGTCGGCGATCACCTCGCGCGAGACCAGCGAGTACTTCATGCCCTCGGTGCCCATCGACATGCCGTCCGAGATGGTGGGCGTGCCGAAGATCTGCGGGTTGGCACCGGCTGCCTTGACGGCCTCGACGGCCGCCTCCGACAGGCGCTGCAGGCCGGCATTGCAGGGTGTGATGGTGGAGTGGCCGTTGGCGATGCCGATCATCGGCTTGTCGAAGTCCGCCTGCTGGTAGCCGAGCGCGTAGTACATCGAACGGTTCGGCGAACGGGCCACGCCCTGCGTGATGTTTTTCGAGCGAGGGTTGTAGGACACGGGGGACTCCATCCGGGTTGTGGGCATCCGGCGCGCGCAAGGGCGACCATTGTCAGGCAAGCATGGGCTGTCCCTCGACACGAGTCCAATATATTATTCGTCGCAAATGAGTCGCTGAGGATATCAATCATGGCGGAACCGACCCCCGATCTGCGGCAATGGCGCTACTTCGTCGCGGTTGCCGAGGAGCGTCATTTCGGCCGCGCGGCGGCGCACCTGTCGATCACACAGCCGCCGCTGTCGCAGGCGATCCGCGCGCTGGAGGCCGCGCTGGATGTGCTGCTGTTCGTGCGCACCCAGCGTTCGGTGGAACTGTCGGCGGTCGGCGCGGCCCTGCTGCCCGAGGTGCGGCGCCTGCTGGCGGCCGCCGACGCGCTGCCGCCGCTGGTGGCCAGCCTGGCGCGCGGCGAGGCCGGCACGCTCGCGCTGGCCTTCGTCTCGACCGCCGATTACGGCCTGCTGCCGGCGATGCTGCGCGAGTTCCGGGCGCGCTACCCGCGCGTACGCCTGCAGCTGACCGAGGCCACCAGCGACCTGCAGGTCGAGATGCTGGCCGAAGGCCGGCTCGACGCCGGGCTGGTGATCGAGCCGCTGCCGCCGCGCCACGCGGCGGGCCTGTCCTACCTCGGCGTGGCGCGCGAACCGCTAGTGGTGGCGATGCCCGAGGAGGCCGCGGTGCCGGGCGAGGACAGCCCAATCGAGCTCGAGCAGCTGGCCGATTTGCCGCTGGTGATCTTTCCGCGTCGTCTGGCACCCGGCTTTTATGACATCATTATGGGCTGCTATGGGGCGCGGGGCCTGACGCCGCGCATCGGCCAGGAAGCCATCCAGATGCAGACCATCGTCAGCCTCGTGTCGGCCGGCATGGGCGTCACACTGGTGCCGCAATCGCTGCGTAACCTGCGCCGAACGGGCGTCGTCTACCGCCCGCTGGCGGGCAAGACGCCGGTCGTCGAGACCGGCCTGGTCTGGCGCACCCAGGAAGTCAGCCCGGTGCTCGAGGGCTTCATCGAGATCGTGCGGCGCGCCGCGCCGGCCTGATGCACGAGGCCGCGAACGCACTCACGATACCACCGTCAAAGGGCAGGCGCGGCGCACGAACGCCGCGTCGACTCAGCAACCATCCACACCGACTCATGATCATTCACCCCAATTTCGATCCCGTCGCGATTCATCTCGGACCGTTGGCCGTGCGTTGGTACGGGCTCATGTATCTCGTCGGCTTCATCGCGGCGCTCGTCGTCGGCTGCGTGCGGCTCAAGTTACCGCATGTCGCCACGCAAGGCTGGACCACCAAGGACCTCGACGACATGATGTTCTACGGCGTGCTCGGCGTGGTGCTGGGCGGCCGGTTCGGCTACGTGCTGTTCTACAAGGCCGGTTACTACTTCGCGCATCCGCTCGACATCTTCCGCGTCTGGGAAGGCGGAATGTCGTTCCACGGCGGCTTCCTCGGCGTGCTAGCCGCGATGGTGCTGTTCGCCTGGCAACGCAAGCGCACCTGGCTGCAGGTAACCGACTTCATCGCGCCGATGGTGCCCACCGGCCTGGCCGCGGGCCGCTTCGGCAACTTCATCAACGGCGAGCTGTGGGGCCGCGTGACGAGCCCCGACGCGCCCGCGATTCTGTTCCCAGGTGCCTCGCGCGACGACGCGATCTGGCTGTCGCAGCATCCCGACATCGCCGCGAAGTGGCATCTGAACGACGTGTTCATGCAGTACCAGATGCTGCCGCGCCATCCCTCGCAGATTTACGAGATCGCGCTCGAAGGCATCACGCTGTTCCTGCTGCTGCTCTTCTTCTCGCGCAAGGCGCGCCCGACTGGTGCCGTGTCGGCGCTGTTCCTGATCGGCTACGGCCTGGCGCGCTTCACGGTGGAGTTCGCACGCGAGCCCGACGATTTCCTCGGCCTGCTCGCGCTGGGCCTGTCGATGGGCCAGTGGCTGTCGCTGCCGATGATCATCGCCGGCGTGCTGATGATGCTGTGGGCCTATCGCAAGGGACGGGTCGCAACGCCGATATAAGTTCGCGCGTGTCTTCGTCATGCCGTGGCACCGCTCGCGTGCGGCGCGCGCATTGACGCGATTTACTTCATCTGCGCCGAGCCATTCACGTTGACGGTGACGTTCGACTCGCCGCCCTCGACGGCGCGATTGGCGCGGCGTCCATCGCCATCATGCGCGGGTAGGGCTCTGCACGCTGCGGCCGCCGCGCCGACGTTGACCTCGCGCGGGGATCGCGTAGCCGCTGCTGTAGCCGAAGGCCTTGGCTACCTCGGCCGCGCGGTTGCGGAACGACTCGATCACTTCCGAGGTCAGCTTCTGCCAACCGGTGCGCGTCAAGGTAGTTATCGCCTCTGTCATGCAAAGTGAGCCTGTTTATGAACCCTGATTGCGACCTCGTTGACGATGACATCGCGCTCGGGATTGAGCGCGACGGAACCGGTAGGCGTCCAGTTGCGCGTCTGGCACGACCAGCGCGCCGGATGCTGCTCACAAGCGGCCTGGTAGAGATCGTGCCGAGCGGCGAGGATCGCGATATATCTTCACCGGCGTGCCGTTGCGCCGGTGTGACGTAACGAATGCCGCTGTGCCGATGCTCGTTGTTGTACCAATACACGAAGCGCATCGCCCATTGCCTAGCGGCGTCCAGATCTGCAAAGCCGTGCGCCGGGAACTCGGGACGGTACTTGGCCGTGCGGAACAGGGATTCGACTAACGCGTTGTCGTCCCTGACGCGCGGACGCGAATACGAGGGCTGCACGCCGAGCCAGTGAAGCATCGCCAGCACCGGTCGTGGCCTTCAGGGTAGAGCCGTTGTTGCCGTGCGGAACGGGGGGCGCGCGCTGCTCGTCAGCGGCAATGCCTTCGGCCAACGCCGCCCGCTGAACGAGACCCGGACGGCATGATCGGCATCGTCGGCGCCGTGCGCTTCTCAGGCGATAATCTTGCGGCTGTAGATGTCCATGATCAGGTACACACTCCGCACCGTATGGCGCACAGCGCCGTCAGCACAATCTCGTCCAGCGGGTAACGGCGCTGATGGCACCGCGGATCCCGCAACTCGACGAACGCATCTATGATCGAAGGCATCTCTCGTTTCGCCAAAAATCGAGAATAAACCCCAGCACGCCGATGTTTACAATCACTCACTTCCGTCCGCTCACCCTTGCCACACCGACCTCTTCATGCGGAAGCACTGCGCGCCGGACGTGGCCGACAAATCTTTCATAAATCTTTCAATCACCACAGTTCGAGCCGGCGCTCAGCGCGCTTTCTCAGCCCTTTGTCCCGCCCTCATTTGCGCGTGCCGCGCAGCTCGCTCACCGCCTGCTGCAGCAGTTCGGGCGTGGCCGCCGAGACCGGGATCGGCTCGCCGACCGCCAACGTCAGCCGGCTCATCGCGCCCTTGCGAGTCGACCGCGGCCAGCGCGCATCGCCGTGACGCGAGAACCAGCTCACCCCACAGCCCGCGCCGCGCCATCGGCACCGCGGGCACCTCGACGCGGCGCAGGATCTCGCTCACGCCGTGGTGGAACGTGTTGATGTCGCCGGTATTGGTCAGCTTGCCTTCGGGGAAGATGCAGACCAGATCGCCCTCCTGCAGCGCGGCCTCGCAGGCTGCGTAGACATGCTCCAGCATGGCCGGGTCCCTCATGGCGCGGTGTGATCGGGATCGTCTTGGCGTGGCGGAACGCCAAGCTCGCGAAGCGCGTGCTGAAGATCCGGTGATCCATCACGAAGCGAATCGGCCGCGGGCTGGCCGCGGCGATCACTAGCGCGTTGACATAGCTGACATGGTTGCAGAACAGCACCGCCCGCGGTAGTTTCGGGAATCCGCTCGGCATGCACCAGCCGGATCCGGTAAAAAATATGCACCAGCACCCAGGCCACGAAGCGCAGCAGGAATTCGGGCACCAGCGAGTAAATATAGGTGGCGACCAGCACGTTGAGCAGGCCGGTGACCAGAAACAGGCGCGGGATGTCGACGCCGGCATGGGTCAGCGCCATCGCCATCAGCGCCGAGACCACCATGAACAGCGAATTGAGGATATTGTTGGCGGCGATGATTCTCGCGCGGTGGGTCGGCCGCGCGGCGGCTCTGGATCACAGCGCATAGAGCGGCACGCTGTAGAAGCCGCCGACGCTGAGCAGGTGCGTCTGGGCCGGCAGCGCGTGGCTGGCGAAATACAGGTCGATCGCGAACACGCTGATGCCGATCGAACCGAGCGGCACCAGGCCGATCTCGACGCGCCGCCGCGAGAGCCGCTCGCAGAGGATCGAACCCAGGCCGATGCCGATCGAGAAGGTGGCCAGCAGCACCGTCACCACGTCGGGGTTGGCCGACAGCACGTCCTTGGCGAAGCCGAAGAATGAGGCCAGGAAGGTCGCGCCGACAAAGCACAGCCAGGAGATGCCGAGCAGGCTCAGGAACACAGTGCGGTTCTGCCCGGTCAGCTTCAGGTTGCGCCAGGCCTCGGAAACCGGATTCCACTTGATCTTCAGCTCGAGCTGCAGTGCCGGCGTGTGCGGCACCGCCCAAAGCCACCAGCCGCCCGATCAGCGCGCAGCTCACGGCCAGCAGCAGCTCGCCGCGCCCGTCGATGCGGGCCGCCGCGCCGCCGATGATGGTGCCAATCAGGATCGCGATGAAGGTGCCCATCTCGACCACAGCCCGTTGCCGCCCAACAAATCCTGGTCGCTCAGGTGCTGCGGCAGGTAGGAATACTTGACCGGGCCGAACAGCGTCGAATGCATGCCCATCATGAAGGTGCAGAGATAGAGCAACGCCGCGGGATGGGTCACGAGGGTCACGAAGCCAGCGGCGGCGACCAGCATCAGCACCATCTCGAAGCTCTTCGCGAAGCGCGTGAGCCGCGCCTTGTCGTACTTGTCGGCGATTTGGCCCGAGGTGGCCGAGAACAAAATGAAGGGCAGGATGAACACCGCCGAGATCAGGAAGGTCCCCGTCCTCGGGTCGACGCCACTGAACTTCGCGCTCTGGTAGGTGATCGTCGAGGTGATCGCCGGTCTTAAAGACGTTGTCGTTCAGCGCGCCGAAAAACTGCGTGGCAAAAACGGCGCGAAGCGCCGCTGACGAAGTAGATCGAACTGCGAGGTGTGGGCGTAGCGTTCGTTGCGCCGTTCTGTATTGGTGTTAGTGGAATCGCTCATGCCCTCGGGTCACGCCGCTGCGACGCCGCACGCGTGGTCAGTGTCGGATCGAAAACTCCCGGCACGCTTGCGCATACCGGCCGTGGAAGGATGCAAGGCTCGCCAGCGCACCGGGCATGTTCAGTGCCGCACGGTTCGCCGCAGCGGTTTGCAGCGGGTGGCAGCCATGGTGCCGCCGATGATTCGACTCAGATCGCCACCGGCTTGTGGTGGACCTCGCCGTCCGGCTCGAGCGGCCAGTCGCGGTAGGCCTTGAGCATGCGATTCTCGAAGCTCTGCGCCTCCACCACCGTCTTCGCGACATCGTAGAACGAGATCACGCCCATCAGCACGCGCTTCTCGAGCACCGGCATGTAGCGCGCATGACGCTCGAGCATCATCCGGCGAACTTCGTTGACGTCCGTCTCCGGCGTGCAGGTGAGCGGATCGTCCATGACCTTGCGGACCTGCACATCGCCGATCGCGCCGCCATTTTCCTTCAGGCGCAGGATGATCTCGCGGAACGTCAGGATGCCGACCAGGTCGCCATACTCCATCACGACCAGCGAGCCGATATCGCGCTCGGCCATCGTGTCGACTGCCTCGCGCAGCGGCATATCGGGCGTCACCGTGTACAGCGTATTGCCCTTGACTTTCAGAATATCGCTGACGCGCATTCTTGCCCCCAAAAACTGGATGCTGGATGGTAGTTATCAGGCTCCGATCCTAGCGTAAAGCCCATCAAAAGGAAAGCGTGCGGCACGCCGCGCCGTGTTGGATATTTCACCCCGCCGGGGGGCTCGCGCAGCGCGGCCGCCGGTTGCGGGCCGGCCACGCCGCGCACAATGGACCCTGCGTTGCGACGGGCATGCCGCCCCGCGGGAGACAGCCAGGAGCGACAGCCCAGGGCGAACACCAAGGCGAATATTTCGCCAATTTCGCGCGTTTTACCTCAGCGAACACCGCAACCTCATCTCGCGCCGCCGGCATTTCATCGGCTCGCTTCGGCGTGATCGGCTGCCTCGCGATGGCCGTCGCGACCGGCCACTGGATCTGGTTGCCCGCTGCCATCGTGTGCGACTACGGCTTCGCCTGGGTCAGCCACTTCTTCTTCGAGAAGAACCGCCCGGCCACCTTCCGACACCCGATCTACAGCCTGAGGGGAACTGGGTGATGTTCAAGGATATCTGCCTGGGCCGAATCTCCTTGTAAGGTCCGAGTTGCCCGGTCCGGCCTGCTCGGCACCGGCCGTCGACCGCGGTCTGCCGCCTTTCCGGCAGATCCGAACGACGGCTACCGGGCGGGGTCCGCCGGCGTCGACCGGGAGCCCGCGCGGCTCAGACCGTTTTCGGTGCCGCCGCGGTGCCGGACCGCTCGCCACCCTCTTCCGCCAGCGCCTCACCGCGCCTCACCAGCAGCTGCGCCAGCGTCGCCCCCAGCCCCTCGCCCGTGAGCGCCGCCACCAGCCGCTCGCCGTCGATCGAGGGCCGGCCGCGCTGCACCTGGTACAGCAGTTCGTCGCGATCGACCACGAAGGCATCGAACAACTGCGAGACCGTCAGGCGCTCGGGATTGGCTAGCAGCACGTAGCGCGACACGGCGACATCGCCGCCCTCCAGCCGCGCGACCCACTCGCGATCCTCCATCGCCGACAGCAGCCGCTGCGCGGTTTCCATGCCGCAGCGCACCATTACGGCTAGGCGCGCCGCCGAATGGCCCGGCTTACCAGCCTCCTGTGCGTCTGCCAGGCGCGCCAGTAGGGCCAGCACGTCAAGCAGGTCGCTGCCCGGATAGGCGACCCGGTGGAACTGCCCGATCCGTATCACCGGCAGCGCCGAGGCCACCATCGCCCCCGCCAGCGTGATCAGCCAGCTCAGATACATCCACAGCAGGAACAGCGGCACCGCCGCGAAGGCACCGTAGACAGCCGTGTAGGTCGGGATGCGCCGCACGTAGTAGCCGAAGCCGCGTTTGGCCAGATCGAAGGCAATCGCCGCACAGATCCCGCCCACCACGGCATCGCGCCAGGCCACCGCGCAGTTCGGCAGATAGACGTACAGCAGGGTGAAGGCCAGCACCGTCAGCGGCAGCGAGGCGGCTGTCAACAGCCATTCGACCGAGGTGGTCGCGGCCGACGTGCCGGCGATCGCCAGCGACTTGGTGAACAGGTAGGAGGAGATCGACAGGCTGATGCCGAACAGCAGCGGGGCCAGCATGATGAAGGCCCAGTACGCCAGCACTCGCTGTGCGAAGGGCCGCGGCTTCCTCACGCGCCAGATCACGTTGAAGGCCGACTCGATGGTCATCATCGTCATCACCGAGGTGACCATCAGCACGATCAGGCCGGCCGTCGTCAGGCCCTTGGCCTTGGCCGAGAACTGGTTCAGGTACTTGAAGATCTGGTTGTTGATCTGGGCCGGCATCAGGTGGTCGGCCAGGAAGCCCTGCAACGAAGACTGGAACGAGGAGAACATCGGGAAAGCCGTGAACAGCGCGAAGGCGACCGTCACCAGCGGCACCACCGCGAGGATCGTCGTGAAGGTCAGGCTGCCCGCGACCTGCGGGATACGGTCCTCGGCACCGCGCTTCGCGGCGAATCGGGCAAGACGCCGGATGGTGACCAGATCAACACTAAGCTTCGGCAACAGCTTTCTCCTTCGGGCTGCGGGCGTGCCGCCACGCGTCGCGGTGCACGCGTCGCGGTGGCCGCCCGCCCTATAATAGCCGCTCACTCAAGAGGCTTATGAAAGACATCCTGGTACTCTATTATAGTCGCCACGGCTCGACGCGCGAGCTGGCCCCGTCGATCGCGGCCGGCATCGACGCGGCGCCCGGCGCGCAGGCGCGGATTCGCACCGTGCCGCCCGTGTCCACCGTCTGCGAGGCCACCGCGCCCGAGATTCCGTCCGACGGCCCGCCCTACGCGGAGCGGCGCGATCTCGAGGAATGCGCGGGCCTAGCGCTCGGCTCGCCGACCCGCTTCGGCAACATGGCCGCGCCGCTCAAGTATTTCCTCGACGGCACCACGCCGCAATGGCTGTCGGGCGCGCTGGCCGGCAAGCCCGGCTGCGTGTTCGCCTCCACCGGCAGCCTGCACGGCGGCCAGGAATCGACTTTGCTATGAATGATGCTGCCGCTGCTGCATCACGGCATGCTGATCGTCGGCATCCCCTATACCGAAAGCGCGCTGACCACCACCGATGGCGGCGGCACGCCCTACGGTGCCTCGCATCACGCGCGCAGCGGTGCGCCGGCCTCCCGCCAGGGTATCTCGGCCGACGAGAAGACGCTGGCCGTCGCGCTCGGCAACCGGCTGGCGCGCGCCGCGCTGCATCTCGCCGATCCGCAATGAGCAGCCCCGGCTGCCGCCCGCCCCGCTTTCGCGCTGGCCGCGGCCGGCTGCCTGGCCGCGCTTATCGCTCTGTCGATCGCCCGGGAACTTTGGCTCGCGCCGCTGCGTTCCGGCCGACATCGGCCCTGATGCTCAAGGCGGTGCCGCGCGCGCTGATGCTGCCGGGCGTGTGACCGCGCAACGTGTATACGCTGCAATGGGCGTCGATACTGATCCTGCTCTACGTCGCCGAGGGCGCGTGGCGCGCGGCATGACCGACGGCGGGCTGTCGGCGCGGCTCGGCTGGCTCGAGCTGCTAGGGCCCGCTTCTTCGCGGCCACGCTGGCCTATGATGTGGCCCCCCCCTTCAAGCGCGCAGCGAAGCAAGCGCAAAACGAACCGACGCGCAGGCCGGAGACACCCGGCCCGGCACCAGCAGCGCAAGGCTGGCCCAAGCGGCCGACAATACGGAATCCGCGCGGTACCGCCAACCCTGACGCCGCGCCCCCGCCCCTTCGAGACTCCTGCAATGACCATCTCCCCCGCCTTCCTCGATGCCTGCCGCGCCGTGATCGGCGCGGACCACGTGCTGAGCGACGCGCACGGTACCGCGCCGTTCCTGACCGACTGGCGCAAGCGCTACCGCGGCACGGCCTGCGCGGTGCTGCGCCCCGGCAGCACCGACGAGGTGGCGGCAATCGTGAGATTGGCCGCCGAGCACCGCGGCGCGATCGTGCCGCAGGGCGGCAACACCGGCCTGGCCGGCGGTGCCACGCCCGACGACAGCGGCACGCAGGCGGTGCTGAGCCTGGCGCGCCTGAATCGCGTGCGCGAGCTCGATGCGCACAACAACACCATCACGGTCGAGGCCGGCGTGATCCTCGCCGAGGTGCAGGCCCGCGCGCAGGAAGCCGGACGCCTGTTCGCGCTGAGCCTCGCGGCCGAAGGCAGCTGCACGATCGGCGGCAACCTCTCGACCAATGCCGGCGGCACGGCCGTGCTGCGCTACGGCAACACGCGCGAACTGTGCCTGGGCCTGGAGGTGGTCACGCCGCAGGGCGAGATCTGGCACGGCCTGCGCGGCCTGCGCAAGGACAACACCGGCTACGACCTGCGCGATCTCTACATCGGCGCCGAAGGTACGCTGGGCATCATCACGGCCGCCGTGATGAAGCTGCATCCGCGCCCGACCGCCCAGGTCACGGCGCTCGCCGCACTCGAATCGCCGCATGCCGCGCTTGACTTCCTGGCGCTGGCTCAGCGTTGCGCCGGCCAGCTGCTGACCGGCTTCGAGCTGATGTCCGCCTTCTGCATGCGGCTGGTCGGCAAGCACTACCCGGAACTGCGCTACCCGTTCTCGACCACATATTCGCAGACGGTCCTGCTCGAACTGTCCGACAACGAGAGCGAGGCGCATACGCGCACGCTGTTCGAATTGATGATGGCCGAGGCCTTCGACGCAAGGCTGGTAGTCGACGCGGTGGTGGCGGAAAACTTTGCGCAGTCGCGCGCGTTCTGGGACCTGCGCGAGCACATCCCGCTCGCGCAGGCCAACGAGGGGCCCAATATCAAGCATGACATCGCTGTGCCGATCTCCTCGATCGCGCGCTTCATCGACGAAACCGACGCGGCGATCCAGCAGATCGCCCCGGGCGCGCGGATGGTCACCTTCGGCCACCTCGGCGACGGCAACCTGCACTACAACGTGCAGACGCCCGAAGGGAGTGACCCCAAGGCATTCCTGGTCGAATTCCAGAAGCCGGTCAATCGTGTCGTCTACGACAACGTACATCGCCATCACGGCACCATCAGCGCCGAGCACGGCATAGGGCAGCTGAAGATCGACGATGCGCAGCGCTACAAGTCGCCGGTCGAGATCGAACTGATGAAGACGCTCAAGCGCGCGCTCGATCCGCATAATCTGCTGAACCCGGGCAAGGTGCTGCGCTAATACGGCAGGCGGCCGTGGCGCGCGAAACCCAACACGTCCCGCCATCGATCCCCTCGATACCGCGACCGTCATCAGGAGCCCCCATGTCGATCCGCGTGCGCGTGCTGTCCAACCTCCATTTCGAATGGGAATACTCCCGAGGTGATCCCGGGCGCGGCCGCCGACCTGGTGGTACTGGCCGGCGATATCCACAATCATGCGGAAGGCCTGCGCTGGGCCGCCGAGACCTTCGACGCCGAGGTGCCAGTAGTCTACGTGCCCGGCAATCACGAGTACTACGACGGGGCCTTCGGCTCGCTCGAAACCGCGATGCGCGATACGACCCGCACGCTCGACCAGGTCCACTACCTGAATCGTAGCGATCGATAAACCCGCTCTGACGGATTTGGCGGCAACGAGGTACGCCTGGCATTTTTATGCAAGCTTGGAGATGCGATGGATTGCGGCGGCGTCCCATTCGTAGTTAAAAGTTGGTGCGGCAGGGTTTCGTAGGCTAGGCGGACTTCAAGTCATGGTCAACGCGTTTATCGGTCGGACGATGCAAGGCAACGGCGAGCATCCAGAGGTCCGTCGGCTCCGCCGAGCTTACGGAATCGCTTCTCAGCTTCCAGGAAGCCAGTGGCCGCCCATCGCATCGCCATGTTGACATCGCGATAGCGGTCGACCCGGCCGCTGACGCGGCGCACCGCGCCGTTCGGATTCTCGATCAGGTTCGTCGTCGCCAGGCTGCGGATCAGCCGCGGCGTCAGGTCCAGGCGGTTGACCGTAAACGTTTCCTCAAGCAGCGAGGCCGCCGCGTCCGGATGGTCGGTCTTCAACCATGCCGCCTGGGCCTTCAGCCGAGCGAGGCCGTCGTCGGCCGGCAGCTTGTACGCGGCACGCATGACCGAGGCGACCTGCTGTCGGGTCTGCTTCGGCAGCCGTTCGGTCACGTTGCGAATCTTGTGGGTCCGGCACCGCTGGACGTGGGCACCTTCGCCGAACACTGCCTGGCTCGCCGAGCGCAGCGCCTTCGACCCATCAATCACGAACAGATAGTCCCGGTCGGTCGCCAGCCCGCGTTCGATCAGGCTATTCAGCAGATCCTTAGAGGCCAGTTCAAAAACCAATGAGGGGCTGTTTACTTTCTCGGCAAGCTGTTAACCTTGGATGTCTGAACAACGGAACCCAAGGGATGGAAGCGCCAATCATTCATGACGAATTGTGGACACTGAGCGAACCGTTACTGCCGCCGCCCAAGCCCCGGCGCAAAGAGCATCCTGGGTCGCCCACGCGTATCGGATCGAGCCGCGTTGAATGGCATCCTGTTCGTGTTGAAAACCGGTCTGCGATGGAACCATCTGCCAACCCCATTGGGCTTTGGCTCTGGCGCGACCCTGCTGGCGACGACTGCACGACTGGCGCAAAGCAGGAGTATGGAATCGACTGCACGAACTGCTGCTCGACACGTTGCGCGAGGCCGGGCAGATCGATCTTTCATACGCTGCCGTCGATTCCTCGTCGGTACGAACTGTTGGGACGGGCGAAAAACTGGCCCGAACCCCACGGATCGCGCGCGACCCGGTTCCAAGCACCCCATCCTCGTAGATGCCAATGGCGTTCCCATCAGCGCCATCCTGACCGGCGCGAACCGCAACGACGTCACCCAGTTGCTGCCGCTCGTCGACGCGATTCCCCCGATCCGCGGCGCGCGCGGCCGACCCCTTCAGAGACCCAAGGTCATCTATGCCGATCGTGGTTACGATTCCGATCCGCATCGTCAACGATTGCGCGAACGCGGCATCAAACCGGTGATCGCAAGGCGCCGCACTGAACATGGCAGTGGTCTGGGCAAATTCCGTTGGGTCGTTGAACGGACTCACTCGTGGCTCCACAACTTCCGTCGTCTTCGCATACGCTTCGATCGTCGAGCTGACATTCA
>JAYFRX010000035.1:0-6025 GCA_040946945.1 Burkholderia sp.
CGCGGCGCGCGCGGCCGACCACTTCAGAGACCCAAGGTCATCTATGCCGATCGTGGTTACGATTCCGATCCGCATCGTCAACGATTGCGCGAACGCGGCATCAAACCGGTGATCGCAAGGCGCCGCATTGAACATGGCAGTGGTCTGGGCAAATTCCGTTGGGTCATTGAACGGACTCACTCGTGGCTCCACAACTTCCGTCGTCTTCGCATACGCTTCGATCGTCGAGCTGACATTCACGAAGCATTCTTCAAATTCGGCTGCGCCCTCGTCTGCTGGAACATCTTCAGGCTTACCGAGCAGTCTTTTTGAACTGGCCTCTAAGAGGTGTTAACAGAATGACTTTTTCAGGTGTCGCCAGCATATGATGCAGCAGGCGATTCTGAGAAAAGCCTCGTGTATGGACGCGAGCTGTTCAAAGCGGATGCGCAGTCGGCGGAAGTTGTGAAGCCACGAGATGGTTCGCTCCACAACCCAGCGTGTTTTGCCCAGCCCACTACCATGAGGCTGACCACGTCTAGCGATTTCGGTTGCAACGCCGGCGGCATGCAGTGGACGCCGATATTTGTCGTGGTCGTAGCCTCTGTCGCCCTGAACGACCCGAGGCTTTGATCGTGGTTTGCCACGCTTGCCGCGGATGGGTGGAATTGCCTCGACCAGCGCTTGAAGTTGAGTGACGTCGTTGCGGTTGGCGCCGGTGAGAATCACCGCGAGCGGGATGCCCTGCGCTTCGGTGATGAGATGGTGCTTTGAACCGGGTCGCGCGCGGTCTGTGGGATTCGGTCCTGTTTTTGACCTGAGCCCACAGCGCGGATTGAAGAGGAATCGACGATGACGCGAGACCAGTCGATTTGGTCGGCTGCGCGCAATCGCGCAAGCAGCACCTCGTGCAGTTGCTCCCAGACGCCAGCGGCTTGCCAGTCACGTAGGCGACGCCAGCAACTCATGCCGCTGCCGCAACCCATCTCGCGAGGTAGCAGGTCCCAACGCAGGCCTGTCTGCAAGATGAAGAGAATGCCGGTGAGCACCGCACGATTGTCGAGCGGCTTGCGCCCCGGATAACGGGTTCGCCGTCGTTTGGGAAGGGGCAGCAACGGTTCGATGAGTGCCCATAGTTCGTCGTCGAGTATCGGCTTGGCCATGTCCTTTTCGTCGTCGAAACAATGAAAAGGTTAACAGCATTCATCGAGAGCTAACAGCCCCTTCGTTCATTTTGTTAAGGGCTCTTAGCAACATTCTCAGCTAAACCGCCACTGCCCTCTCAAATATTCGCCCTGACCTCATGCACCACTTTCGACAATCGCTCTATCGAAATCCGCGTGTGTTGGGTGAGCGAAGACGTTCAATGGCTCTCGGAGATGGGTCAATACTGACCGGGTGTCCAGCGAATCGCGATGATGGCGCGCACGCGGCAGATCGGCGATCAGATCACCACGCAGCAGACCTGCCTCATCAGTTCCAGGCCGATGAGGGCCGTCGAAATGTCGCGGCTGGCGCACACACTGGGGGATCGAGAATCAACTCCATTGGGTGCTCAACGTATCGTGGGGCGAAGATGCCCAGCAGACGCGCAACAAAGCCGCAGCCAAAAATCTCGCGTGCGTGCGCAAGTTTACGCTGAACCTGGCGCGCATGCAGCAACCGCGGCGACCAAAGAGAGTCAGCCTGAAAAACATCCGTAACCTCGCCGCGTGGTATATCGATGTGCGTGAGTCCATTCTCCGCCTTGCCTGACAAGGGCCTTCATGCAGAAGTCCTAGTGGCTGCCCTGGGTGGTGTTGCGGTAGCGCGTCAGGTCGATGTAGTCGAGCTCGAGCGAGAAATCGAGACGCGGCAGCAGCATGCTCGTGAACACGGCCGCGCCGCCCATCACCGATAGCACGAGCGGGAACGCGTCGCGGATCGCCGAGGGGCTATTCGGGCGATCGATGGGTTGACCTCGTCGGCGGAGACGATCTGTTCGGAGTGTTGGAATATCTGGAGAGTTTCTTCGCGGTTCATCTGTTCTGGGGTGCGATCGGAAAAATCGGAAACGGCCCGGCGGGGTCGCATGCAGGCTGTCCCGGGGCAGTCCGCGCTCGGGCCGGCGGGCGATGCGCTAATACGATATACCGCGCATCGCGCCGCGTGGGGGCGGGAAAGTATCAGCGCAGGCCCGGCATCATGCCCTTCAGGCCGCGCATCATCTTCTGCATGTTGCCGCCCTTGAGCTTCTTCATCATGGTGCGCAGCTGATCGTACTGGTTCAGCATTCGGTTGACCTCCTGCACCGGCACGCCGGCGCCGGCGGCGATGCGGCGCTTGCGGGTGGCCTTGATCAGCTCGGGCTTGGCGCGCTCGACCGGCGTCATCGAGTTGATGATGCCCTCCATGCGGCGGATCTGCTTCTCGGTCTGGCCCATGTTGGCACCGGCCGCGGCCTGCTGGAACTGCGTCGGCAGCTTGTCCATCAGCGAGGACAGGCCGCCCATGTTCTTCATCTGCGAGATCTGCGCGCGGAAATCGTTGAGGTCGAAGTCGCCGCCCTTCTTGACCTTGTCGGCGAGCTTCTGCGCGGCCTTCATGTCAACGCCGCGCTGCGCCTCCTCGACCAGTGCGAGGATGTCGCCCATGCCGAGGATCCGGTTCGCCATCCGGTCTGGGTGGAACACCTCGAGACCGTCGAGCTTCTCGGCCACGCCCACGAACTTGATCGGCTTGCCGGTGATGTGGCGCACCGACAGCGCCGCGCCGCCGCGCGAATCGCCGTCGAGCTTGGTGAGCACCACGCCGGTGAGCGGCAGGGCGTCGTTGAAGGCCTTGGCGGTGTTGACGGCATCCTGGCCCAGCATCGCGTCGACCACGAACAGCGTCTCGGCCGGGTTGATCGCGGCGTGCAGATCGGCAATCTCCTTCATCATCGCCTCGTCGATGCCGAGGCGGCCGGCCGTGTCGACGATCAGTACGTTGTGATAGTGGCGCTTAGCCCAGTTGAGCGCGGCGCGCGCGATCTCGACCGGCTTCTGGTCCGGCGTGGAGGCGAAGAAGTCGGCGCCGACCTGTTCGCTCACCGTTTTGAGCTGGGTGATCGCGGCGGGACGGTAGACGTCGCAGGATACCGTCAGCACCTTCTTCTTCTGCTTGTCGCGCAGCAGCTTGGCGAGCTTGCCGACCGTGGTAGTCTTGCCCGCACCCTGCAGGCCGGCCATCAAGATGATGGCCGGCGGCGTGACGGCCAGGTTCAGCTCGGAGGCCTTGCCCTCGTAGTCGCCGCCGATAACGGCGGTCAGCTCCTTCTGCACCACGGCGACCAGCGCTTGGCCCGGCGACAGGCTGTCGAGCACTTCCTCGCCGAGCGCCTTCTCCTCGATCTTGGCGATGAATTCGCGGACCACGGGCAGCGCGACGTCGGCCTCGAGCAGAGCGAGCCGGACCTCGCGTAGCATCTCCTGCGTGTTCGCTTCGGTGAGACGGGCTTCGCCGCGCAGCGTCTTGACGACGTGCGCCATTCGTTGGGTGAGATTGTCGAGCATGGGGAGCAATGGAAAACGGAGCCCGAAGGCGCGTGTCGGCTATATTGACAGCCGTCGCAGGCGAGGGGGCTAGTATAAACTTCGAACATGGATATTCTACTGCATGCCTTCACCGCGCTCCTGTACGGCGGCCTGTCCGTCGCGGGATGGCGGGCGCACCGTTCCGGCCTGGCGCAGCCGCTGGTCGCGAGCGTGCCGGCCGTGCCGCGCGAAACGCGTCGGTCCGCCGCGTCCGGGGTGAGCGGAACGGGCCGCGTGCTGCTGTTCGCGGCACTGGTCTCGCACGGCGTGCTGCTGCATGCCACCATCTTCCCACACGACGCGATGCTGTTCGGCTTCGCGTTCGCGCTCTCGGCGATGTTCTGGCTCGGTGCCGGCATCTACTGGATCGAGAGCTTCTTCTTCCCAATCGACAGCCTGCGCCTACTGGTGCTGCCGCTGGCCTGCGTGGCCTCGCTGCTGCCGCTCGGCTTCGGCGGGGTGCGAGTGCTGCCCTATGCGACCGCACCATTGTTCAAGATGCATTTCCTGATCGCCAACATCGCCTATGGATTGTTCGCGATCGCTGCCCTGCACGCCGTGCTGATGCTGATGGTAGAGCGACGCCTGCACGCGCTGCGCCAGGGCAGCTGGATTGAGTCGGCGGGTTTCCTTGCCGGCTGGCTGGAGACGCTGCCGCCGCTGCTCATGCTCGAGAAGCTGCTGTTCCGCCTGATCGGCGCCGGCTTCATCCTGCTCACGCTGACGCTCGCTTCGGGCATCCTGTTCAGCGAGCAGGTCGACGCGCGCGCGCTGCGCTTCGACCACAAGACGGTGTTCGCGATCCTCTCGTGGTTCATGTTCGGCGGTATCCTCGTCGCGCGCCTGCTGTCCGGCTGGCGCGGACGCGATGCCGCGCGCTGGGTGCTCGCCTCGTTCGGCGCGCTGCTGCTCGCCTATGTTGGCAGCCGCTTCGTGCTCGAGGTGCTGCTGAACCGTTCCGTGGTCTGATGGCCATGATTCCGATGCGTAACCTGTTTCTGCTGATCCTCCTGCTCTTCGCCGGCTCCTGGCTCGCGCGCAAGCTGCACCAGGCGCAGGAGCGTACCGATCGCGACGCCACCGCCGGCCCCTTGGCCTCGCGCGGCCCCGGCGGCCCCGGCTTCGGCGACGCGCAGCCCGCGCCTGTGCGCATCACCTCGCTGCCGGAGCCGATGGTGCGCTGCGCCGTGTGCGACGTCCACACGCCTAAGAGGCCAGTTCAAAAGACTGCTCGGTACGCCTGAAGATGTTCCAGCAGACGAGGGCGCAGCCGAATTTCAAGAATGCTTCGTGAATGTCAGCTCGACGATCGAAGCGTATGCGAAGACGACGGAAGTTCTGGAGCCACGAGTGAGTCCGTTCAACGACCCAACGGAATTTGCCCAGACCACTGCCATGTTCAGTGCGGCGCCTTGCGATCACCGGTTTGATGCCGCGTTCGCGCAATCGTTGACGATGCGGATCGGAATCGTAACCACGATCGGCATAGATGACCTTGGGTCTCTGAAGGGGTCGGCCGCGCGCGCCGCGGATCGGGGGAAGCGCGTCGACGAGCGGCAGCAACTGGGTGACGTCGTTGCGGTTCGCGCCGGTCAGGATGGCGCTGATGGGAACGCCATTGACATCTACGAGGATGGGGTGCTTGGAACCGGGTCGCGCGCGACCCGTGGGGTTCGGGCCAGTTTTTCGCCCGCCCCAACAGTTCGTACCGACGAGGAATCGACGGCAGCGTATGAAAGATCGATCTGCCCGGCCTCGCGCAACGTGTCGAGCAGCAGTTCGTGTAGTCGATCCCATACTCCTGCTTTGCGCCAGTCGTTCAGTCGTCGCCAGCAGGTCGGGCCGGAGCCAAAGCCCAATAGGGGGTTGGCAGATGGTTCCATCGCAGACCGGTTGTCAACACGAACAGGATGCCATTCAACGCGACCCGATCGGATACGCGTGGGCGACCAGGATGCTCTTTGCGCGGGGGCTTGGGTGGCGGCAGTAACGGTTCGATCAGTGTCCACAATTCGTCATCAATGATTGGCGCTTCCATCCCTTGGGTTCCGTTGCTCAGACTTCCAAGGTTACCAGCTTGCCGAGAAAGTAAACAGCCCCTCCTTGGTTTTCATGATTAGTTACTTTACTCCGAGACGATCAACACACGGCGCGGATGAAGTGTTGTCCTAACGGCGGCCCGAAGCAGGCGCGGCGCCATCGCGGGCAAATCGAAACGGCGGTTGAAACAGTCGGCGAATTCAGCGAGATAGCGATGGGCATATTGGGCGTGATCGATAGCGTGGTACGTGCCCTTGAGGGCCGTTTTTAGGTTGCCGAGTATCGTGTTGACCCGGCGGAACTCGGGGTCGCTGCGCGGCCTGACAGCCACCGCCCGTGACATGGCGCTCATGACTGGCAGCCTTTTGCGTCACGCCGTCGAAACACCACAGGCCATCGGAAACGACGCACGCGGTGGGCATCAGGCTGCTGGCCGCCCAGACCTCAAGGGC
>JAYFRX010000035.1:6035-13532 GCA_040946945.1 Burkholderia sp.
GAAACCAGGTCGTCAGCGGCAATTTCGTCTTCTCGAATATCGTTCCGACGATCGACGAGCATTGGTACCGGCAGGACTGGCTCAGGCATTCCCACAGTCGCCGGCCGTTGTAGGCGCTGGCGTAGCCGCGTGCCCTTGCATCGAGGGCACACCCCAGCCATCGGGCCAGCGAGACCCGACCAGCGCGGTCTCGCATTGCGCTTCGTTGCCGTACTGCTCCTGAAATTCTTTCATCGACAGACCGGCCTAAAACTGGATTCTGTTCATGGGCATGGCGCACGCTCCCTAAGTATCTGGCGAACGATACCTAATTTCATGCCTGCTTCGGAGTCAAGTAACTAATCAGGTGGTTTTTTGAACTAGCCTCTAAGGGCGAGGCGATCGCGGCGGTCGGCGAGTACTTCTGCTGTCCCGAGCACCCGGCGTGCCAGACCAGTTCGGCCGGCCGCGACGCGTCGTGAGCGAATCGCTGCGGGTCGACGCTGATGGCTGGATGCCCGGCGCGCGTCACGCGCCGTCGCCGAACCACGAGGCGCGTCCCGGGCACGGCGTGCCGCCCACCCTGCTGGTGGTACACAACATCAGCCTGCCGCCCGGCGAATTCGGCGGCGACGCGATCGAGGTGCTGTTCCGGAACCGGCTCGACTGCGACGCGCATTCCTGGTTCGACGCGAACCTGCGCGGCCTGCATGTGTCGGCCCACTTCCTGATCTGCCGCGACGGCGAGCTGGTGCAGTTTGTATCTTGCGACGCGCGTGCCTGGCCCGTCGGACTTCCTCGGCCGCGAGCACTGCAACGATTTCTCGATCGGCATCGAGCTCGACGGCACCGACGAGCATTCCTTCGAGGCGGCTCAGTACGAGACGCTGGCCGCGCTCACGCGCGCCTTGGCGGCGCGCTACCCGATCGAGGCGATCGCCGGCCATGCCGACATCGCGCCGGGCCGCAAGACCGATCCCCGCCCCGGCTTCGATTGGCAACGCTACGCGAGCGATGCGGGACTTTCGAGCGCATCGTTTCCTTACCTTCGTTAAAAGCGCGGGGTCTTTTCCCGCGCGCGGCGCGCTGACGCGCCGCAGCGCGATCGGGGCCGGTCCCATACCCCATCTGCACTCGCTCGATGTCAAGCTGGCAGAGTGCAATTTTTCTCGAATTTTTCATTTTTAGATCGTTCGATCGTACACTATAATTGGTACCGTTTAAACTTTTTATAACTATATATAGTGTTAAGAGAATAGGCACCACCAGGGCGATCCGCTCTAGCCGGCAGCGAGTGCTGGAGGAATTCTCAGCGCGGCGGCCGTACTGGCACGGCATGCCGAGATAGCGCAGACAAAGGCAGCAAGGGGGCGGCGATACGCATGACGAAAACAGACGTCGACTTGTCGGTATCGCGCGGTCCATGCCGTTTTTGCGTTCTGCCGCCCGCGCCCCGCACTCGCACTGCGCGTTAATCGTTCAAATCGCGGATCCCCCCGCACCATCTCGCACCAGGAGCTTTGCACATGCAAACAACCGACACTGGGACATCCCAATTCGAGAGCGCTCAGAGCCGCCCTCTTGGCACGGCTTCGCAGAGCGCACCCGCGCTCGCGCCGCAGGCGACGTTCGCCGATTACAAGGTGATCTGCCGCAACGGCAGCGTGGTGGCGTTCGAGCCGTCGAAGATCGCGATCGCCGTGACCAAGGCCTTCCTAGCGGTCAATGGCGGCCAGGGTGCCGCGTCGGCTCGGGTGCGCGAGCTCGTCGAGCAGCTGACGCGGAGCGTCGTGCGCGCGCTGCTGCGCAGCCGCCCGAACGGCGGCACCTTCCATATCGAGGACATCCAGGACCAGGTCGAGCTCGCCCTGATGCGTGGCGGCGAGCATAACGTCGCGCGCGCCTACGTGCTGTACCGCGAGAAGCGCCACCTCGAGCGCGCCCATAGCGACGTGCCGGTCGAGGTGCCGGCCGGCACCTCGGGCCTGACCGTGACCGACAAGGGCATGAGCCGCCCGCTCGACATGAAGGCGCTGCACGGCCTGGTCGCTGTCGCCTGCGAGGGCCTGGGCAGCGCCGTCAATCCCGACCCGATCGTCGCCGAGACGGTGAGGAACCTGTACGACGGCGTGCCGCTGAGCCAGGTTTACGACTCGGCGATCCTGGCTGCGCGGACCATGATCGAGAAGGACCCGGCCTACAGCCAGGTGACAGCACGCATCCTGCTGCACACGATCCGCCGCGAGATCCTCGGCGAGGAAGTCGCGCAGGGCGATATGCAGGCACGCTACGCGGAATACTTTCCGCAGTTCCTCAAGCGCGGCGTCGAGGCCGAGCTGCTCGACGACAAGCTTCTGCAGTTCGACTTGGTGCGCCTGGGCGATGCGCTCAACGCGAACCGCGACCTGCAGTTCGGCTACCTCGGTCTGCAGACGCTGTATGACCGCTACTTCCTGCACGTCGACGGCACCCGCATCGAGATGCCGCAGGCGTTCTACATGCGCGTGGCGATGGGCCTCGCGCTCAACGAGATCGACCGCGAAGCGCGCGCGATCGAGTTTTACAATGTGCTGTCGAGCTTCGACTTCATTAGCTCGACGCCGACTCTGTTCAACTCGGGCACGCGCCGCTCGCAGCTCTCGTCCTGCTACCTGACCACGGTCGCCGACGACCTGGACGGCATTTATGAAGCGCTGAAGGAAAACGCGTTGCTCTCGAAGTTCGCGGGCGGCCTGGGCAACGACTGGACGCGCGTGCGCGCGCTGGGCTCGCGTATCAAGGGCACGAACGGCAAGTCGCAGGGCGTGGTGCCGTTCCTGAAGGTGGTCAACGACACGGCGGTGGCCGTGAACCAGGGCGGCAAGCGCAAGGGTGCGGTCTGCGCGTACCTCGAATCCTGGCACCTCGACATTGAGGAATTTCTCGAGCTGCGCAAGAACACCGGCGACGACCGCCGCCGCACCCACGACATGAACACGGCGAACTGGATTCCCGACCTGTTCATGAAGCGCGTCATGGAAGGCGGCGACTGGACGCTGTTCTCGCCCTCGACCTGCCCGGACCTGCACGGCAAATTCGGCGCCGAGTTCGAGGCGGCCTACCTCGGCTACGAGGAGAAGGTGGCGCGCGGCGAGCTGAAGCTGTTCAAGAAAATCCTGGCGGCGCAGCTCTGGCGCAAGATGCTCGGCATGCTGTTCGAGACGGGGCATCCGTGGATCACGTTCAAGGATCCCTGCAATATCCGTTCCCCGCAGCAGCACGTCGGCGTGGTCCACTCGTCGAACCTCTGCACGGAAATCACGCTGAACACCAGCGACTCGGAAATTGCGGTCTGCAACCTGGGCTCGGTCAATCTGGTTGCCCACCTCGACAAGCAGGCGGACGGCAGCTACGCGCTCGACCACAACAAGCTCAAGCGCACCGTGAGCGTGGCGATGCGCATGCTCGACAACGTCATCGACATCAATTACTACGCGGTCGCCAAAGCGCGTAACTCGAACCTCAAGCACCGTCCGGTCGGACTGGGCATCATGGGCTTCCAGGACTGCCTGCATCTGCTGCGCACGCCATTCTCGTCGGACGCGGCGGTCGAGTTCGCCGATCGCTCGATGGAAGCGGTCTGCTACTACGCCTACTGGGCGTCGACCGAGCTGGCCGAGGAACGCGGCCGCTACTCGAGCTACAACGGCTCGCTGTGGGATCGCGGCATCCTCCCGCAGGACACCCTGAAGCTGCTGGAAGAGGCGCGCGGCGGCTACGTCGAGGTCAACATGAGCGAATCGCTCGACTGGACCTCGCTGCGCGGCCGGATCTCAGTCCACGGCATGCGCAACTCGAACTGCATCGCGATCGCGCCGACGGCCACCATCTCGAACATCATCGGCATCTCGCCCTGCATCGAGCCGACTTTCCAGAATCTGTTCGTGAAGTCGAACCTGTCGGGCGAGTTCACGGTGGTCAACGAGTACCTGGTGCGCGACCTGAAGGAACGCGGCCTATGGGACGAGGTGATGGTCGCCGACCTGAAATACTTCGACGGCATGCTCTCGCGCATCAACCGGATCCCGGCCGACCTGCGCGCGATCTACGCGACCGCCTTCGAGGTCGACCCGAAGTGGCTGGTCGAGGCGGCTTCGCGTCGCCAGAAGTGGATCGACCAGGCGCAGTCGCTCAACATCTTCATGGCGGGTGCCTCGGGCAAGAAGCTCGACGAGATTTACAAGCTCGCCTGGGTGCGTGGCTTGAAGACAACCTACTACCTGCGCACGATGGCAGCCACGCACGTCGAGAAGTCGACGGTGACGCACGGCGCGCTGAACGCGGTGCCGAGCTCGGTCGGCATGGGCGGTGGTGCGGCGGGCGGCGCGCAAGGCGCGGCCGGCAGCTTCGGCACCGCGGGCGGCGCGCCGATCGAGGCCAACGGCCCGGTCTGCACGATGCGTCCGGGCGACCTGGGCTTCGAGGAATGTGAGGTCTGCCAGTAACACGCGGCAGCACGTGGTGAAGTGAAGGCGGCGCGTAGCGACATCGATGGTTGAACTGCGCGCCGACCTCGACTACAAACGGATAAGGAATCCGTATCTTGCGAACCTCGCGACGGGTTCGCGAACGCCCCCCGACGGGAAGATCGTGCCGGCTCTTGATCGCAGAGCGTCGACGAACATCGCACGATCTTCCAGACACACGGCATCACTCGCGACACACACATCGCGATCGATCGCGCGCCTCAAAAAGTGTTGTATCGAGATCGCAACGCGAATCGAAAAGAGGATTTTTCGTGAGCGAACCCTTTTATCGCTCAGGAAAAGATGGTACAAACCGTTCTAAATTGATGGTGAGAATTTATGCTCAACTGGGATGACGAGAAGGCGGCCGTAACTCCCGCGAGCGGAGCGCAGCAAAACACGATGCGCTCCCCCGCCGGGATGGCGGCCGGTGTGCAGAGCGCAGCGTCTGCCGCTCATCAGGCTCCTTCGGTGCGCGACATTTTCCAGGGTGACCTCGCGGTCGCTCCGTATGCACATGCGCAAGCGAGTGCGGCCGGCTCGAAGGAGCGAGTCAACATCGCCGACAAGCGCATCATCAACGGCAAGACCGACGTCAATCAGTTGGTGCCATTCAAATACAAGTGGGCTTGGGAGAAGTATCTGGCGGGTTGCGCGAACCACTGGATGCCGCAGGAAATCAACATGTCCCGCGACATCGCGCTGTGGAAGGATCCGAACGGTCTCACCGAGGACGAACGCCGGATCGTCAAGCGCAACCTCGGTTTCTTCGTGACTGCCGATTCGCTGGCCGCCAACAACATCGTGTTGGGCACCTACCGCCACATTACGGCACCCGAGTGCCGTCAGTTCTTGCTGCGCCAGGCATTTGAGGAAGCGATCCACACCCACGCCTATCAGTACATCATCGAATCGCTCGGCCTGGACGAAGGCGAGATGTTCAACGCGTATCACGAGATTACCTCGATTCGCGACAAGGATGAATTCCTGATCCCGTTCATCCACACGCTGACCGATCCGGCCTTCGTGACGGGCATCCCGGAAGCGGACCAGAAGTTGCTCAAGTCGCTGATCGTGTTCGCTTGCATCATGGAAGGCCTGTTCTTCTACGTCGGCTTCACGCAGATTCTCGCGCTCGGCCGCCAGAACAAGATGACGGGCGCGGCGGAGCAGTATCAGTACATCCTGCGCGACGAGTCGATGCACTGCAATTTCGGCATCGACCTGATCAACCAGATCAAGCTCGAGAACCCGCATCTGTGGCCGCCGAAATTCCGTGCCGAGATCCGCGAACTGTTCAAGCACGCGGTCGAGCTCGAATACCGTTATGCCGAGGACACCATGCCGCGTGGCGTGCTTGGCTTGAATGCTTCGATGTTCAAGAGCTATCTGCGCTTCATCGCGAATCGCCGCTGCCAGCAGATCGGTCTCGCCGCGTTGTTCCCGAACGAGGAAAACCCGTTTCCCTGGATGAGCGAGATGATCGATTTGAAGAAGGAGCGGAACTTCTTCGAGACGCGCGTGATCGAGTATCAGACGGGCGGCGCGCTGTCCTGGGAATGACCGGGTGCGACATCTCGCGAGCAAGGATGTAATCGCCGGGCACGAGCCCGGCTCAAGGTTTAGGAGCAAGAACGCCTGATGCAAAGGATGGCCTGCGCCGGTGCGGCGCACAGACATGACAGGCACTTTGCGAACCCTTCAGTGGGATGGGCAAACTTCCCTCCGGAAAAGGCGGCGGGCCAGGGGGGGCCCCGCCTTTATCAAGCGATTCGGGGCAACGGCGCGAGGCGCGCCGGCTGCCGACTTGATCTGGCGCACGGGTGCCGCAGGGCACAGCGCGCCTTGCCGTATTCATTAGCGTAAGCGCGATTGCGAAGCGTATGCCGATGAATAGCCCGCTTCGTAGCGCGCGTTCTGAACACACGTCGTCCGCGAGAAACGGGTTTTGACGAAGGGTGTAGTTTGAACTGACTCTCATCTGAACCTGAAGGAGAAAATGATGGCAACTGCCAAAAAGAAACCGGGTGCGAAGAAGGCGGCACCGGTCGCGAAGAAGGCTGCACCGGCGAAGAAGGCAGCCGTGAAGAAGGTTGCTGCGAAGAAGGTTGCACCGGCCAAGAAGGCTGCAGCGAAGACGGTCGCGGTGAAGAAGGTTGCCGCCAAAAAAGCAGCACCGGCCAAGAAAGCGGCGGTGAAGAAGGTCGTCGCCAAGAAGGCAGCAGCGAAGAAGGTTGCGGTCAAAAAGGTTGCCGCCAAGAAGGCAGCACCGGCGAAGAAGGCAGCGGTGAAGAAGGTTGCCGCGAAGAAGGCCGCGCCGGCGAAGAAGGCTGCCGCTGCTGCGACGACCGCAACGGCATCGGTGGCTCCGGCTTCGGGCGCGAAGACCGCGCTGAATCCGGCAGCGGCCTGGCCGTTCCCGACCGGCAGCCGTCCGTAATCGGCCTTCGCGTCGATACGACACAAGCCGTAGTTATGCAGTATCGGGTCGATGCCTCGGCCCGCTCGGATCCCGTTACCGGTTTCCGGTGGCGGGATTTTCGGTGTCCGCGGAATCGTGTGGGTAAAAATGAGCCATTTTTCAGATCTTGGGCAGCATGCACGTGAGGATCTTCAGACGTAGATACTCTTCGTCACACAGTCCATACGCTCGTCGCTGGATAACGCGGATCTTGTTGTTACCTGATTAGTTACTTGACTCCGAGGCCATCAACACACGGCGATGGATGAGGTTTTGTCGTAACGGCGGCCCGAAGCAGGCGCGGCGCCATCGCGGGCAAATCGAAACGGCGGTTGAAACGGTAGGCGAATTCAGCGAGATAGCGATGGGCATATTTGGCGTGATCGATAGCGTGGTAAGTGCCCTTGAGGGCCGTTTTCAGGTTGCTGAGCATCGTGTTGACCCAGCGGAACTCGGGGGCGCTGCGCGGCCTGACGGCCACCGCCCGTGACATGGCGCTCATGACTGGCAGCCTTTTGCGTCACGCCGTCGAAACACCACAGGCCATCGGAA
>JAYFRX010000036.1:0-13383 GCA_040946945.1 Burkholderia sp.
GCTTCGCTCCACGCTTCCTCCCCACGCTCGGTCACCCTCACGCAGTTGCGCTTCGCTTCGTTCGCTGTGGTCAACTCACGGGAGGACTTACACCTCCAAGATTGCGCCCATGCTGGGCGCACCACAAAAAAGCAGGGCCGGTTTACCGGACCCTGCCTTTTCGCGGCGCGGGGCGATAGAGGCTGCCCGCGCCTGGAACAGCGTGACGCTTAGGCGTGGTCACCGATCACGTTGATCGTGACGTCAACGATGACGTCCGTGTGCAACGCGACCTTAACGCCGTGCTCGCCGATCATCTTCAGCGGGCCTTCCGGCAGGCGA
This sequence comes from Burkholderia sp., assembly GCA_040946945.1. Lineage (GTDB taxonomy): Bacteria > Pseudomonadota > Gammaproteobacteria > Burkholderiales > Burkholderiaceae > Burkholderia. The sequence continues at coordinate 322 of JAYFRX010000036.1, forward strand.
ACCTGGGCTTTCTCGACGTCGTAGCCTGCCTTCTTAAGCAGTTCGGCGATGTCGCCGTTCGTCACCGAGCCGAACAGACGGCCGTCGACGCCCGACTTCTGCGTGATCTCGAACGACTGGCTAGCCAGCTTCTCGCCGACTGCCTGCGAGGCGGCCAGCTTCTCGGCGACGACCTTCTCGAGTTCCGCGCGGCGGGCTTCGAATTCAGCGATCGCGTCCTTGGTCGTGCGGCGTGCCTTGCGATTCGGGATAAGGAAGTTTCGTGCGTAGCCGTCCTTGACCTTGACGATGTCACCGATGTCGCCGAGGTTCGCGACTTTTTCCAACAGAATGATTTGCATTCGAATTCTCCTTATTGCGTCGCCGGCCTTAGGCCTTGTGCTGGTCCGTGTACGGTAGCAGCGCGAGGAAACGCGCACGCTTGATTGCCGTGTCGAGCTGGCGCTGGTAATGCGCCTTCGTACCCGTCAGACGCGCCGGCGTGATCTTGCCGTTTTCGCCGATGAATTCCTTCAGCGTTTCCGTGTCCTTGTAGTCGATCTGCTCAATGCCGGCTGCCGTGAAGCGGCAGAACTTCTTGCGCTTGAAGAGCGGGTTTTGTTGCTGACGACGTTTATCGAATTTCTTGCCAGTGGGACGGGGCATGATTCAGTCCTTTCCTATGTCCTGCAATGCAGTGATGTGAAACACCAGGGTTCGCGCGTTGCGGCTCTTTTTCGCCAGGAAACCAGTAAAGAGCGTCTCGACGCCCATCTCACAGGCTTCCAGCTTGCCGCTGGCCTCGCCGGCCGCCATAGCCTCGATCGTCATTTCGACCTGTCGGCGGATGCCTGCCTCGACGACCTCCGTGCGGTGTTGCAGCGTGCAACTCACGATCGGAACGCCGGCGGGGGTGTACCGCACCGCCTGTCTCTCGACGACACTTGCCGTCAGTTGCAGACTGTTCACGAGGATGACGCGATCTTTGGTGGCTTGACTTTGTAAGTCTCAAGCCTGCGCTTCGGTCGGCTGGGTAGCCTTCTTGGCCTCTTCGCGCTGAACTTCCTTCATCATCGGCGAAGAGCCGGCTTCGGCCTTCTTCATCTTGACGATAAGGTGACGCAGCACCGCGTCGTTGAACTTGAATGCGTGTTCGAGTTCGTCGAGCGTAGCCTGGTCGCACTCGATGTTTAGGCAGACGTAGTGAGCCTTGGCGAGTTTCTCGATCATGTAGGACAGTTGACGACGGCCCCAGTCCTCGACGCGGTGGATCTGGCCCTCGCGCGTGGTGATCGTGGACTTGTAACGCTCAATCATGGCGGGCACTTGCTCGCTCTGATCGGGGTGCACGATGAAGACGATTTCGTAATGACGCATACACACTCCTTGTGGATTGAAGCCACCCGGGCGTCGGAACCAGTGTGGCAAGTGATAAGTCTGAGATCGTAACCCGAATGAGTGACGCACGCAACGGTCTCCCTGCTTTCCTCCCGCAGATCAGCTATGTTTTCAACGAGTTGAAGTTTCCGGCACCCGTCCGGGCCGCTATCGGCGTGCCGCGAAGGCCTGCCGATCCGGTGTACCGGATCGGGTTGTTTAGACACGATTTTGCGATCAGGCGGCAAGTGTCAAGAGCGCTGCCTGACGGGCTTCGAGGGGTGTCTTGAAGCCCAGTTTTTCGAGACGCCATTCGCGATTGTATCGGTCCTTGAACGCGACGGCGGCAGCACGAATTTCTTCAACGTTGTTGAACAGCCGTCCGTGGATGGCTTGCTCCTTCATGGTCCGATTGAAACGCTCGGCGACGCCGTTGGTCTGCCGCTCAGCGACGAAGGCGTAGCTCGGCGTAATCCCCCAGAACTTGAGCTGGGCGCGGAAATCGTCCGACCTGTACTGCGAGCCGTGATCCATTCGCAGGGACAGTCCGCGGCCGGCATCAGCTTCGACCGATCCGAACTGCTCGCGCCCGCCTTGGCTGATTGGCTCCAGTGCGGCAAAGCGGTCGCCCACTTTGGTGACGTGGATGCCAACACACGCCGCGTCGCAATGATCAACCGCAGCGAAGATCCAGACCAGGCCCTCATCGACGGTTTGAACCTTGGCGCCATCGGTGCCCTACATCTCGTTAGGCCGCTCAGTCGTCATTCGACCATCATGAGCATTGGGCGGTTTCTGCGGTTGCCGATGGGGCGAAAGCAGGCCGTGTTCGCGCATCAGCCGCGAGACACGGACTCGGGACACGCGGATGTCGTCCTGGATGGGCAGGCGCGCCCAGACCTTGCGCGCGCCCCCTTCATCGACGAACGGCGTACGAGCCACGAGCCAGATAATCGGCACGGATCGCCTCGAGCCGCTGGCGGTCCGACGCCTTGGGCTTCGGACCGCGCCGCATGGGAGCAAGCTGGGCGACGTTGCTCAGCGCCCTGGCACGCTCGGCATAGATCGTCGCGCGCGGGAAATCGAGCGCCTGGCACACCCGCTGCAATCCGAAAAGTTTGCCTATAGTGGAGATCGGTCGGCTCATGCCGACGACCTCCGTGCGATCAAAGGGCGGCGTTCCTGCCGCTCGCGCGCCATGCGCAGAACTTCGACCTCCATGGTCAGTTCTCCCACGCGAGGCACGGCGTCCTTGAGCTTGACTTCCAGCGGATCGGTCTGGCGTGACTTCAGTCCGTCTTCAAGACCGGCCAGGGCAAGCTCACGCCACTGCTCGGGTTCGGCAATCGGTTACGCCGACCTCGCAAGAGACGGCGTCAACGCATTCGCCGCGCACCAAACGCAAGACGACAGCACGTTTGCGCCCGATAGACCACCGTTTGAATTCGGCGGCGCAGGCGGCGTCTACGGTCGCGCTACGCGCTCCCTCCGTCGCCGCCTGCGCAACCTCACGCATGTCCACTTTCTTCAACATCTCGGACTCCAGTTGGGATGACACGTTTTTTACCCCAAATCTGCGTCTAGAAAAACCGGAGCCGCCACACACTGCGCCTAACCGGTCGAAGGGTCTGTCGTGTCGATGATTTCGCCAACCGGGAGGTCGCTTGCACCACGGTTTGGGAGACCGATCGTGTTAATGCAGGCGCTTCTGGGAGGAAGCAGGCTACTCCCCAAGGACAGAGCGGAGCATATCGCGAAGAAATAAATTCGTAATATTCATTCGTCGAGGGCGCGCAGCGGCCGACGTGGCACCTTCTTCGCGCCTGCGATCATGGCCGCAGCCCATTCCTTCTATCGAGCCGCCGCCTTATCCTGCGCGGGCTGGGCCACCAGCTGGTTCGCTGGATCCGGCGGTGTCCCCATCGCCTGAAACAGCCGCGCCGTATCCGCGAGCCGCGAACCGGTCGCGCGGATCGCATCGAGCTGCGCATTGCGATACTGCTGCTCGCTGGCGCGGCCGGCCGATAGCGGCAGCGCGCCGAGCCGTACGCGTGCCGCCGCATCGTCGGCGGCGCCGCGCGCGGCCTCGGCCGCGTGGCTGGAGGCATCGAGCGCCTGGGCGTCGTTATCGAGCGCGGCCAGCGAATCGGCCACGTCCTGGAACGCCGACAGGACCGTGGCCTTGTACTGCTCGACGGCGGCCGCGTAGCTGGCCTGGGCGGCGCGGCGCTGGGCCAGCAGGGTGCCGCCATGGAACAAAGGCTGGGTCAGCGAGGTGCCCACGCTCCAGATGCCGCCCGCGCCCGACAGCGCCAGCGGCCACTTGAAGCCGGCCTGGCCGAGCGAGGCCGACAGTGAGATCTGCGGGAACAGCTGGGCGGTCGCCGCGCCAACGGCCGCCGCCGAGGCCTTCAGCGCCGCATCGGCGGCGCGGATGTCCGGGCGCGTCTCGAGCAGGCTCGAGGGCACCACCACCGGCACGTCCTCGGGCAGGTGCAGATCGGCCAGCGCGAGATCGTCGGGCACCTGGTCGGGCGTGTGCCCGATCAGCACCGCTAGCGCGTGCCGTGCGCTGAGCCACTGCTGGCGCAGGCCCGGTAGCGAGGCCCCGAGCGAGGCGGCGCTCTGCTGGGCACCGTAGTTGTCCGAACGCGAGGCCGAACCGAGCCGGTAGCGGCTCGCGGTGTCGTCGGCCTGTTCCCTGGCGAGCGCGACCAGGCGTTCGGTGGTGTGCAGCTGTTCGCCGAGCGTGGCCGAGGTGATGGCGGCCGTCACGATGTTGGCGGCCAGCGCGCGCCGCGTCGATTCGAGCTGGAAGGCCGTGACGTCGACGAGCTGGCGCAGCTCGCGGTTCGCGAAGCGTGCGGTGCCGAACAGGTCGAGCGTGTAGTTAGCCTGAAGCTGGCCGACGAACAGGTTGTAGAGCGCGGTCAGCGGCCCGAACAAGGGCACGCTCAGGCCGCGCTCGCGGGCCGTCTGGCCGCCGAGGTCGACGGTCGGCAGCAGCGAGCTGCCGATCTGCGCGCGCAGCTGCTCGTGGACGGCCTGCAGCGAGTGCTCGGCGGCGGCCAGGTTGGGACTGGCGCGCAGCCCTTCGTCGACTAGCGCGGCGAGCCGGTCCGAGCAGTATTGCTTCCACCAGTCCGGCACCGGCTGGGCGCCAACCGCGAAGTGCTGGGCCACGCCCTGCGCGGCCACGGTGAATTCGGGCAGGAGTTCGGTGCCGTAATGGGCCGGCGATGGCATGGCGGCGGGCACCGCGTCGTTTGGGGCGAACAGCGAGCAGCCGCTCAGCGCGAGCGAGGCCGACAGCGCCGCGGCCACCGCGCGCGGGCGCGCCGCAGACAGCGCGGGCAGGCAACGATAGGTCAGGCGTTTCATCGTCAGGCTCCGTGGGACGTGGGCTCGGCCGGCAGGCGCTTCGCGTCGTTGCGCTCGCCCGACTTGACGCGGAACCAGGTGGCATAGAGCGCCGGCAGGTAGAACAGCGTCAGCACCATGGCGCTGGTGATGCCGCCCATCAGCGCGGTCGCCATCGGCCCGAAAAAGTTTGAGCACAGCAGCGGGATCAGCGCCAGCGCAGCGGCCGCCGCGGTCAGCGTGATGGGCCGGAAGCGCCGCACCGTGGCGCCGACGATCGCGTCGAAGCGGCCGTGGCCTGCGGCGATGTCCTGCTCGATCTGGTCGACCAGGATCACCGAGTTGCGCATGATAATGCCGAACATCGCGATCACTCCGAGCATCGTCGCGAAGCCGAACGGCTGGCCGGATAGAAGCAGGGTGGCGGCCACCCGGATCAGGCCGAGCGGCGCGGTCAGCACCACCATCAGCACGCGCGAGAAGCTCTGCAGCTGGATCATCAGCAGGGTCAGCACGGCGATCGCCAAGAGTGGCATCTGCGCGTTGATCGAGTCCTGCGCCTTGCCGCTTTCCTCGACCGAGCCGCCGATCTCGATCCTGTAGCCCACCGGCAACTGCGCACGCAGGGCGGCGAGCTGCTTGTCGATCGCATGCGTGACGTCGATGCCCTGTGCGCCGGCCCGCACGTCGGCCTGCACCGTGATGGTCGGCTGGCGGTCGCGTTCCCTTCCCAGATCACGCCGTATTCGACCGTGTCGCGGAACCGGCCGAGCGTGCCCGGCGGCACCGGGCCGCTCGGGGTCGGCATGGCCAGCGTGGCGAGCCGGGACGGGACGGCGCGATCGGGCTTAGGCACGCGCAGGTCGACCGCGATCAGCTTGTCGCGTTCGCGGTACTGGGTGACCGTGGTGCCCTGCAGGGTCATGGCGAGGAAGTTCGAGACATCCTGCGAGGTGACGTTCAGCTCGCGCGCCTTCTTTTGGTCGATCTTGAAGCGTACCGAGCGTTCGGCCGGCTCGTCCCAGTCGAACTGGACGTTGACCGAGCGCGAGTCCTGGCGCACCTGGGCCGCCACCTTCTCGGCGATCGAGCGCACCGTCGCGATGCTGTCGCCGCTGACGCGAAACTGCACCGGATAGCCGACCGGCGGGCCGTTCTCGAGCCGCGACAGGTGCCAGCGGATCGCCGAGAACTGCTCGCGCAGCGTCGGCGCCAGCCAGCTGGCGAGCTTCTCGCGTGCCTCGACCGACTTCGCCGTGACCACGAACTGCGCGAAGTTCGGCTGCGCCAATTGCTGGTCTAGCGGCAGGTAAAAGCGCGGCGCGCCGGTGCCGACGAAGCTGACCGTGTGATCGATCTCGGGCCGGTTCTCCAGTACCTTCTCCAGGTGCTTGGTCTGTTCCAGCATGGCCGGGAACGAGGTGCCCTCGGGCAGCCGAACGTCGATCAGCAGCTCGGAGCGGTCCGAACTCGGGAAGAATTGCTGAGAGATCATCGAGAAGCCGCCCAGCGCCACCACGAACAGTGCGACAGTGATGATCAGCACCATGAAGCGCGCTCGATGCACCAGCCTATCCAGCCGCGCAGCCGCGTGTAGAAGCGCGTGTCGTAGATGTCGTGCGCCTCGTGTTGATCATCGTGATGCGCGGTCAAGGGCCCGGCCTGGCCGTCGCGCTTGCGCTCAGGCAGCAGGTGGTAGCCGAGCAGCGGGATCAGCATTGCCGCGGCGAACCACGAGGTGATCAGCGCGATTGCGGAGACCTCGAAGATCGAGCGCGTGTATTCGCCGGTGCTCGATTGCGCGAGCGCGATCGGCAGGAAACCCGAGACCGTCACCAGGGTGCCGGTCAGCATCGGGAAGGCGGTGCTGGTATACGCGAAGGCCGCCGCGCGGGTGCGGCTGAAGCCCTGCTCGAGCTTCACCGCCATCATCTCGACGGCGATGATCGCATCGTCCACCAGCAGGCCCAGCGCCAGCACCAGGGTGCCCAGCGAGACCCTGTTCAGGCCGATGCCGAACATGTCCATGAACAGCGCCGTGACGGCCAGCACGATCGGGATCGAGATCACCACCACCATGCCGGTGCGCAGCCCGAGCGACACCAGGCTCACCACCAGCACGATGCCGACCGCCTCGGCCACCGCCTCCAGGAAGTCGTCCACCGAATGCGAGACAGCCTGCGGCATGCTCGATACCTCGGCGAGCTTGAGGCCCGCCGGCAGTTGCGCCTGCAACTGCCGGGTGGTGGCCTCCAGCGCCTTGCCGAGCCGGATCACGTCGCCGCCCGACTGCACGGTAACGCCGATGCCGAGCACGGCGCGGCCGTTCGAGTACATCTGCGTGACGGGCGGGTCGTCGTAGCCGCGCTTGATGCTGGCGATATCGCCGAGCTGGAAGGTGCGGTCGTTGATGCGCACCACCATGTCGGCGAGCTGCTCAACGGAGTCGAACTGGCCGCTCGGGCGAATGTAGACGCGATCGTTCGAGGTGGTCAGCACGCCCGAGGAGGCCACCGCGTTCTGCGCGTTGATCGCCTGGCCGAGCTGGGTCGGCGAGATGCCCAGGCGCGTGAGCCGTGCATTGTCGACCTCGATGAAGATGCGCTGATCGGGGGCGCCGAAGTAGTCGACCTTGCCGACGCCTGGCACCCGCAGCAGCACGGTGCGCAGCTGGTCCGCGTAGTCGTGCAGCTGGGCGGCCGAGTAGCCGTCGCCGTCGAGGGTCCAGATGTTAGTGTAGACGTCGCCAAACTCGTCGTTGAAGAACGGTCCCTGCACGCCTTGCGGCAGGGTCGCGCCGATGTCGCCGACCTTCTTGCGGATCTGGTACCAGGTTTCCGGCACGTCCTTGACGGGTGCCGAGTCCTTCATGGTGAAGAAGATCATCGACTCGCCGGGGCGCGAATAGCTGTGCAGGAAGTCGATGGCGGGGGTTTTCTGCAGCTTGCGGCTGATCCGGTCGGTGACCTGCACCTGCACCTGCCGCGCGTTGGCGCCGGGCCAGAAGGTGCGGATCACCATCACGCGGAAGGTGAAGGGCGGATCCTCCGATTGCGCCAGGCGCGTACAGGCCAGGATGCCGGCCAGGGTCGCGAGCACGATCAGGTAGACGACCAGCGCCTGATCGCGCAGCGCCCAGGCCGACAGGTTGAAACGGCTCTCCTCGCGCTCGCTCATGACGCCCCGTCCTCCGCGTGCAGCGGTGCCACGGCGCGGACCTTCGCGCCGACGCTGACGGTATGCACGCCTTGCTGGACCACCCGCTCGCCAGCCTGCATGCCCTGCGACACGGTGATGGTGTTCTCGCCGTAGCGCGCGATGCCGACGCAGCGCAGTTCTAGCGTGTCGTCGCGGCGAATCACCCAGACCGCCGGGTTCGGGCCCTCATGGAACAGGGCCGTGGAGGGCAGCGTGTAGCGCGCGCCGTCGGCCGCCGTGCCGGCCAGCGCGACATTGGCGGTCATGCCGAGCCGCACGGCCGGATCCGGCTCGGCCAGCGTGAGGCGCACGCGGTAGGTGCGGCTTTGCGGATCAGCGGCCGGCGGGATCTCGCGCACGCGGGCCTGTAGCGTGAGGCCGGGCAGGGCCGGCAGCGTGACGCTGGCCTGGTGGCCCGGCTGCAGCAGCGCGAGCGTGGCCTCGGGTACGTCGGTCACCACGTCGACGTCGCCCGACCAGGCGAGCTGGTAGACGGCCTGGCCGGCCGAGACGTTCTGGCCGGTGTCGGCCTGCTCGGCCGTGATGTAGCCGGCATGATCGGCCACCAGGCTGGTGTACTGCAGCTGGTTTTTCGCCAGCGCCAGCTGTTGCGCGGCCTGGTCGCGCTGCGCGCGTGCCGAGGCGTAGGCGTTCTCGGTCTGTTCGATCTGAGCCGGCGCGATCAGCTTCTCGCGGGCCTGCGCGCGGTCGCGCTCAACCTGCTGCTGGGCATAGGTCAGCGCGTGGCTGGCCGCGTCGAGCTGGGTCTAGGCGCTGGCCGCGTTCTTTTCGGAATCCGAAGGATCGAGAAGGGCCAGCACCTGGCCCTTCTTCACGGTATCGCCGAGCCGCACGCTGCGCTCGATGATCTTGCCGGCAATCCGGAACGACAGCGGCGTGGCGTAACGCGGCTCGATATCGCCGGGCAGGGTGGCGGCCACCGTCGCGCCGTCGGCGGTGATTGGCGTGGCCACCACCGGCCGGGCAGCCGGCGGCAGCCCGTTGTCCTTCGGATGACACGCGGCGACGAGCAGCGCGGTGCCAAGGAAGACGACTGCCCGGGGTCCGGATGCATTCACGGCAACCTCATGAGGAAAAACGGGCGGAGCCGGCGGGGCCTGGCTGGCTGCGCCGGGGAACGGCGACGAAAGCTTTCGTTTCGATCTCTGAAACAGTGACGGATTTTAATACACAGTTGTATCTGGATGCAAAGATGAATCGACCGACGATCGGTGCTAAACTGCGTGCCATGAAACCGAAGCGCTTGACTCGCGAGCAGAGCAAGGATCAGACGCGCGAGCGCTTGCTCAATTCCGCAAACACCATATTTACGAAGAAGGGGTATGTCGCCGCGAGCGTCGAGGACATCGCGGCGGCGGCCGGCTACACGCGCGGCGCGTTCTATTCGAACTTCGGCGGCAAGGCCGAATTGCTGCTCGAGCTGTTGCGGCGCGATCATGAGACAATGCGCGTCGAGCTGCAGCAGATCTGCGACTCGGGGGGCACGCGCGGGGGGGCACGCGCGAGGAAATGGAGTTGCGCGCGCTGAACTTCTACAGCTGCGTCATCCGCCTGAACCAGGCCTTCATGCTGTGGTGCGAGGCCAAGCTGCAGGCCGCGCGCGACGCCAAGTTCCGCACCCGCTACACCGCCTTCATGCGCGGAAAGCTCGAGGATATGGCCAATAGTATCAGCATCTTCGCCGAGCGGGCGGGCACGCCGCTGCTGTTGCCGTCCGAGCAGCTCGCGGTGGGTCTGATGGGCCTGTGCGACGGCGTGCAGGCGATCTACAGCGCCGATCCGAACTACGTTTCGCTCGACATGACCGAGGCGACCCTGGGCGGTTTCTTCGCGCGCGTGGTGCTGGGGCGCGACGCCGACTGAGCGCGTCCGCTCTCATTTCTTCGATTCTTTCGATTTCCCGACCATCCCGCTCGTGCCCGACCGCGCCGGCCTCAGCGGTTGCCGTTGAGCAGGTGATAGGCGTCGAGCAGCGAGGTCTTGTAGACCACGCCGGCCAGCACCGGCACCTGCGCGTCGATTCCACCACCGGCAGCCGCTCGCCCTGGAAGCACATGAAATGTGCCGAGCGGCGGTGCCCAGCGGCATGTCGGGCGTGACAGCGGAAACGGCGTATGCACGTAGTCGGCCGCGCTCTTGTGCTGCGTGTCGTGGCCTTCGAGTAGGTCGGAAGTGATGTCCTTGAGCGCGACCGCGCCGCAGAAACGCCCCGCCTCGTCGGTGACGTAGAGGTACTTGACCGGGTATTCGAGGAACACGCGCGTCATCTCGGCCACGCTGGCCTTGAGCCGCACCATGGTCTGCGGGGGCTGGATCAGCGCACGCATCTGGGTCGCCTTCAGGCCCAGCCGCTCCTCCTCGCGAGGGCGGCGCAACGTGATCCCGTACATCGAGGTCTGGCCCAGCGCGCGCCGCGAAGTAGGCGACTACGCAGGACACCATCAGCGGCGCCTGCGTGGTGCCGGCCAGGAAGGCACCCATGCCGACGATCGCATAGGCGTAGACGGCCCGCCGCGGTACGTGGCCCGGCAGCACAGCGTCTGCATGCCCAGGCCGAACAGCGCGCGCCGCCGGCCAGGCCGACGAACAGAGTCAGCGTGAAGATCCCACTGATCGCGTCCGAGCCCGAAGTGGCGGCGGTGGCCAGCAGGCAGCTTGCAGAGCAGCACGATCACCAGCGCCTGCCAGGTCCAGAACGAGTGCAGGATCGAGTTCACTACACTGTAGCCGTTGCCCCAGACGTCGAGCACCCACACCGAGATGATGCCGACCGTAAGGCCGCCGAGCGCGAGCCGCACCGGCAGTTGGCGAAAGCGCGACTTGGAGGCGGCCAGGAGGCGCAGGAACTGCGGCGCGGCCGCGCCCCGCACAGTAGCCCGAGCGGGACGAAGACCAGCACCTCAAAACCGGTCACGGCGGGGAATACCGGCATCTCGTAAGGCGGCTTGTAGCCGGCGAACTCGCGCATCGTGATGTTTTCTACCACCAAAGCCACCAGCATCGGCCCGAAGCTCTCCATCGAGATCGCGCTGAGCACGATCTCGCCGCCGAAGAAGGTGCCGGCGATCGACCCGTTGTAGGCTCGAGGTAATTCCCAGCCGCGGTGCCGCAGGCCACCAGCAGGCGCAGCAGCCGGGGTGGGTGTCGAAGCGCGCCAGGCGGCCGACCAGCGAGACGGCCACAGCCACATTGCAGCTAAGCTGCACCATCGGGCCCTCGCGGCGATCGAGCCGCCGCCGATCGTCAGCAGCGAGGAGGCGCTGCGCCAGGGGCTCTGCTTGACCGGCACGATGCCGTCGCCGAGCGCAACCGCTTCCATATAGTCGGTAGTCAGCACCGCCCGCCTGTTTCGCGTTGCCGCGCTGCGCGACCAGCAGCACGCAGCCGGCCAGGAACCCGCCCGCGGCCGGGCATCCAGATCCGCGCGCCTGCCAGGGCAGGCGGCCATCCCACGAAGCTGCCGCTGGAGCCGGAGAAGAGCCGCTGGATGGGGATGTCGGTGCCCTCGCGGAACAGGATCGTGGCGAACGCGCCGCTGATCCCGGCGATCACCGACCAGATCAGCATGGTGTGCGCGTCGGACACAGGCGGAACAGCGTTTGCGCGCTGTGTGCGCAGCTTGAGCAGGAAGGACAGCACGAGGTCGCGTCGAGAGGAAAGCGCGTAGGAAGGCGAGCGCGGGCATAGCACCGAGCCGCGCCCGCCGGGGCCGGCGCGGCTCGGGTTTCCGCATGCAGGCCTTTGTCAGGCAAGGTGGAGAATGGACTCACGCACATCGATGTCCTATGCGGCGAGGTTACGGATGTTCTGTACCGAATCCGGTTGTTTAGCAAGCCGTTGAAATACCTCATGTAACGGTCATCCGCAACGAAGGCATAAACGTTGAACTTACCTGATTAGTTACTTGACTCTGAAGCAGTCATGAAATCAAGTATCGTTCGCCAGGTGCTTACGGAACGTGCGCCATGCCCATGAACAGAATCCAGTTTCAGGCCGGTCTGTCGATGAAAGAATTTCAGGAGCAGTACGGCAACGAAGCGCAATGCGAGGCCGCGCTGGTCGGGTCTCGCTGGCCCGATGGCTGGGTGTGCCCTCGATGCAAGGGCACGCGCTACGCCAGCGCCTACAACGGCCAGCGACACGGTGGGAATGCCTGAGCCAGTCCTGCCGGTACCAATGCTCGTCGATCGTCGGAACGATATTCGAGAAGACGAAATTGCCGCTGACGACCTGGTTTCTGGCGATCTACCTGGTGACGCAGAGCAAAAACGCCATCAGCGGACTGGAGCTCAAACGCCAGCTGGGCGTGAGCTACAAGACGGTCTGGCTCATCAAGCACAAATTGCTGGAGACTATGTGGCTGCGCGAAGAGCGACACCGGCTCGACGAACGGGTCGAGGTCGACGACGCGTATTTGGGCGGGGAACGCTCCGGCGGTAAGGCTGGGCGTGGCGCGCCCGGCAAGACGCCGTTTGTAGCGGCCGTGCAGACCTCTGACGATGGCCGCCCTCTGTTCATGCGGCTCTCGCCCGTGCCGGGCTTTACCAAAGCAACCCTTGAGGTCTGGGCGGCCAGCAGCCTGATGCCCACCGCGTGCGTCGTTTCCGATGGCCTGTGGTGTTTCGACGGCGTGAGGCAAAAGGCTGCCAGTCATGAGCGCCATGTCACGGGCGGTGGCCATCAGGCCGCGCAGCGCCCCGAGTTCCGCTGGGTCAACACGAATGCTCGGCAACCTAAAAGCGGCCTTCAAGGGCACGTATCACGCTATCGATCACGCCAAATATGCCCATCGCTATCTTGCTGAATTCGCGTACCGTTTCAACCGCCGTTTCGATTTGCCGACGATGGTGCCGCGCCTGCTTCGGGCCGTCGTTACGACAAAACTTCATCCGCGCCGTTTGTTAAGAGGCCAGTTCAAAAAGACTGCTCGGTACGCCTGAAGATGTTCCAGCAGACGAGGGCGCAGCCGAATTTCAAGAATGCTTCGTGAATGTCAGCTTGACGATCGAAGCGTATGCGAAGACGACGGAAGTTGTGGAGCCACGAGTGAGTCCGTTCAACGACCCAACGGAATTTGCCCAGACCACTGCCATGTTCAGTGCGGCGCCTTGCGATCACCGGTTTGAT
>JAYFRX010000037.1:0-13048 GCA_040946945.1 Burkholderia sp.
ATTGGTACCGGCAGGACTGGCTCAGGCATTCCCACAGTCGCCGGCCGTTGTAGGCGCTGGCGTAGCGCGTGCCCTTGCATCGAGGGCACACCCAGCCATCGGGCCAGCGAGACCCGACCAGCGCGGCTTCGCATTGCGCTTCGCTGCCGTACTGCTCCTGAAATTTTTTCATCGACAGACCAGCCTGAAACTGGATTTTGTTCATGGGCATGGCGCACGCTCCGTAAGCGTCTGACGAACGATACTTGATTTCATGGCTGCTTCGGAGTCAAGTAACTAATCAGGATTTCCTATGCGTCAAGCGATCCAGCCGATCAGAAGGTCAGCGACACCGTGCCCGGCCCCACCGGATGGCCGAGCAGATTCAACAGGCCCGCCAGGTTTTCGCGTTGCGCGTCGTCGGCGCGCGCGGTGCCCGTGAACGAGGAGACATGGCCCGCGAAGCTGCCGTGCCCTTCCAGAAACAGCGGTCCCTTCAGCGTCGACAGGTCAAGCGTCGAGTTCGCGCCCTGCGCCTGCCAGACCGCGCGATAGGAACCGAGCGGCTTGACGATCGAGACCCGCGAGCTGACGTCGTGGATGGTCACGGTGAGCTGGCCGAACACGTCCTGGCCGAACGGCCGCCAGTCGCTCCAGCCGATCCGCACATCGCCCTGCAGATCGAGCGTGTTGAACGGCGTGCCGAGCCCGACCAGCAGCGAGGCCGGCACAGCCATCGAGCCCGCCGAGACGGTCGCGCCGCGCAGGCTGGCGTTGACGGTGATCGGGTCCGGCATCGCCTGGGTCTGGCGCATCTGCATCTGCCCACGGCCGGTGAACAGCGGCCAGAACGCGGTGCGCCATTCGATGCGGCCCGGCAGCAGGGTGGAGGCGCTGCGGTCGCTGCCCGGAGCCAGCAGCAGGGTGGCCGAGCCGTGCCAGAGCGAGCCGTCGGGGTCGACCAGGTTGACGTGGCCGCCGGTGGCGCGCGAAAACTGCGGCGTAACCCAGGCGGCCGGCAGCAGCGCGACGATCACCACCAGGCTCGCCAGCGCGCCGATGAGCAGCCAGGGCAGTGCCGCGCGAATTCGCATCCAGACCATCATCGGCGTGCGGCCTCCGCCGGAACGGCAGCCATCTTTATGCGGAAGCTCATTTGTTGTTCGCGCTCGAGGGTTGCATGACCACGGTCAGGTCAACCTGGCCGTCTTCCTTCAGCGCGGCGGCATGCGCCTCGCCCACCTGCACCTTGAACTGCTTGCGCACGTCGTCGACCCACTGCGTCCAGGCCGGGAAGGCGGCGTTCTTGATCTGGATCTGCACGCCGTTGCCGACCACCTGCACCTGCGTGGCCGCGAAGCAGTGATCGGACAGCGAGCTGATCAGCGCGTCGCGCAGCGCGATGCCGGTGGGTGCCACGCCCTGCGCGGTGGCGACCAGAGAGCGCTCCTCGTTGGCCTGCTCGGTCATCTGCGCGAGCTGCAAGCGCATGCCAGGCAGCGCGGTGGCGATCTTCTCGCTGTTCTCGGCGGCCGGCGACCACAGCAGCGAATACAGCACCACCAGCACTAGCAGGGCCCCACCCCAGCCGAGCAGCAGCTTCTCGCGCGAATTGCGCTCGTCCCATAACTGGGTGAGGGTTTCAGTCAGTTCCGCCTTCATGATCCGCTCCGGATGGTCCATTTGCCGGTGCTGCTGTCAATCTCGCCCAACAGGCCGTTACGCGCCAGGCGTGCGCCGAAGTCGGGATCGACCTTGATCTCGGGCTTGAAGCCGACGTCAAGCCGGCGGTCGTGATAGTCAAGCGAGGCGATGCCGTTGGCCGGCAGCGGCCCGAGCGAGCGCGCCACGCCGCTGGCCAGCGCGAGGAAGTCGTTGGGCGAGAGCTCGCCGGCCGTCACCCGCAGCTGGTCAATCTGGCGCGTCATCTGGGCAGGCGGATCGAGCACCGTGGTGGTCTTGGGGAAGGCCGTCAGCAGCGTTTCGGTGATCTGCGCCGAAATCGCGTCGCGCTCGCGCGCCAGGCACCACCAGTGGATGTTGATGCCGACCACCGCCACCAGTAGCGTGATCACCGCCAGCGCGGCCGGCAGCTTCAGGCGCGTGCGCGTGGCGCGGTCGAAGCGCCAGGGCACGATCTCGAAATCGAACTGGCAGATGTTGAAGCGCGTCTCGAGCGCGCGGCGCGCGAAGCTGTCGAAGGGCAGCGGCGTGGTGCCGGGAATCGCGTCGGGATCGGCCGGCGGCGTAATCAAGCCGAGCTGCGGCTCGGCACCGGGCGCGCCAAGCTGGTACAGATCGAACGGCCCGCCCGCGGTCAGCGCGGCCAGCGTCGAGCCGGCCGAGGCGGCCGGCGCGGTGAGCCCCTCGCCGAGCGCGCCGCGGGCAATCGCCAGTTCGACGCGCGGCGCGGTCGCGATCGACAGCGCCTCGTCCACCGGCATCGATTCGATGCGCGCCATGATCGCGGCGACGATCGGTGCGCGCGGCGCCTCGGCATCGCTCGCCGTCGGTGTGTCCTTGGGCAAGATCACGGTGGCCTCGGTGATGCCGTCGCCTTCCTCGCCGGCCAGAGCTGCCTCGGTGGCGGACCCGGGCACGGCACCGGCCGGCTGCGGCAGGCAGCGCATCGCCGGCACCGCGCGGATCGCGCGATGGCGGGCTGTGGTGAAGGCCTCGATCGCGAAGCGAAACCATTCGCGGTCGATCACGGCCAGCACGCGCCGGCCGTCGGGCAGCGTGACCGGGTCGACGGCGATATGGCAGGCCTGCGTGTCCTGAATCACGTAATCCTCGACGATGTTCGGCAGCGCCTGGCGCAGTTTCGGCCCCTTCACGGCGGGCACCGCCGCGGCCAGCAGCAGCAGGTCGCGCGCGGCCACCACCAGCACCGTGGAGGCGGCTTGCGGCAGGGTGGCCAGCGAGCTGCGTCCCGCGCGCTGGGTGTGGCCGCTCTTGTCGACGAGCGCGAACGACAGCTCGGGCCATTGCCACTTGGCCAGCGGCACGGCCGGTTCGCGCGGCGGCAAAACGACAATCAACGTGCTCAAGAGCTCCTCTCCCGGATGGCGTTGTTATAGCTGATCGGAAACCCCGACCACGTGCGTGGTGTGCGTGGTGGGGTCACGATATAGGAGCGAGGCCCGGTCGATTTCTGCGCGCCCGTGCTCAATATGACCGTGAACGATGAAATAGCTAGACGTCACGTCGATTTGGGTCGGGTCCAGCAACGTGTTCGGCACGCCGGCTGCCTGCAGTGCGAGCTGCACATCGCCGACGTTGCGGAAGAACACGTTCTCGCGGCGCGCCACTAGCGTCTGCGCGGAGGACACTGAGAGCCCCGGCAGCAGCACGGCGATCACCTCGGCGCGCGCGGTATTGAGGTTGACCGGCGTGGTGGACGGCAGCACCGTCACGAAGGGCCGCAGCTTCTCGACGATCTCGGGTGTCACGCCGTTCACGTCGAGCAGCGAGTCGACGCTGATCGGAATCAGCGGCGAGGCGCCCGCGCTGGCGTCGGTGCTGTCGCCGTTGTCGAAGCCCGGATCCGGGCTGCCGGAATTCAGGTTGCGGTCGCCCTGCGGCACCGGCGTGTTACCGGTGCCGGGGGGATTGACGGTCTGGAAGCGCGTCGCCGAATAGCGCAGGCCGGCGCGGATCTGTTTCGCGACGCGTACCGCCAGCGTAGAGTCGATCGACAGCGACACCAGCAGGCGCTTGAAGACCGCGACCGAGGAGGCATTGATCTGCAGCACGCCCGGCACCGGCGAGGAGACCAGATTGTGCAGGTTGAAGCGCGACTGCGCGTCTTCGATATCGCCGGACAGGTAGGTGTCGTCGTCACCCGAGACGTCGGTCACGCCGATCTTGCCGAGGAAATCGGACAGCTTAGTCTTGGCGATCGGCACCGCCCAGATGCCGCCGAGATAGGTCACGCCGGGTGCCGTGTCGCCCTCGGAGCGCAGGATCATGCGGGTCCAGTCGAGCGCGCCGCGCGCCACCCACTGCGCCTGCATCAGCAGGCGCTGGTTCTCGATGCGGTGGATCTGCACCTGCTGGCGCCACAGCATGCCGGACACCAAGATCGCGGTGAGCGCCACCACCAGCAGCGCGCTGATGATCGCAACGCCGCGCGAATGCGCGCACGAGGCCGGCGCGCGCGCGACGCGGCACCGGCTGCGGGAAGGGGAAACGGAAAAGGGCGCGCGCATCGTCATTCTCCGACCAGGAACACGCGCTTGATCGGCACGTGCAGCGAGGTCGCGCCGATGCCAACCTCGAGCCCCGTGACCGAGCGATCGGGCGGCCCGTTGCCGACGATCGGCTGCTTGAGCGCGTCGTTGTTCTTGGCGAGCGCGTCGTCGGCAGTCGGCATGTCGATGGTCCAGCCGACCTTGGGCACGTACACGAGCGCCGTGATCGCGCCCACGTTGCGCATCAGCGGCACCGAGCTCCAGCCGTCTACGCTGCTGTCGGCCAGCATGCTGCGCAGCACGCGCGCGTCCGAGATCGGCGGCGAGGCATAACGCACCACGCGCCCGGAGCTGATCAGGTAGCGCACGATCTGGATGCGCGGCGGCCCGCCCGGCGTATCGAAGCTGCGCACGATCTGCAGCGCGTTGCCGACCACGCGCACCGGCGGCTGGCCGGCCGTCTCGTCGTCGCTGACGGCGCGGCGCGCGTCGATGCGCATCTGGTCGAACATCTGCGCGAAGGTGCGCTCGTCCTCCATCACTGCCTCGACGAGATCGCGCCCGCGGATCACCTGGTCGAGCCCGCGCCAGGACAGCAGCGCGAGCACGGCCAGGATGGTGATCGCGATCAGCATCTCGATCAGCGTGAAGCCGCGCGAATCGCGCGGGCCACTCGATCGGCGGCACTCAGAGCGAGCGATTGGTTTCATTGGCGACCACCGTGACCATCTGCGCGAGCACGCTGGCCTCGCCTGTCTTGCGTACCGAGAGCTCGACGCGCCGGAACACCGGATTCGGCGTGGTTCTTACTTTCTGCGTGCAGGTCAGCGCGAGGTTGCCCTGCGAGCAGTCGAACTCTGCTTCGCCGACCTCGGGCCAGGCGTGCGCCAGGCGCAGCTGGCCGAGCACGTTGTCGGCGCTCCAGCTCGCCAGCAGGCGATCGTTGAGGGTGCCGGAATTGCTGGCCAGCGTGCCGACCGCGCGGATCGAGGCGGCCAGCGCGACCGCGATGATCGCCAGCGCGACCAGCACCTCGATCATGGTGAAGCCGCACGCACGCTGCCGCGGCGAAGGCGGGGCACCGCGCAAAGGACGGAATAAGGTGGACATGATTAGCGCACCTCGTAGCGGCCGTTGCCGATGCCGACGATCGTCGCGCTGCCGATCGCGGAATAGAGTGTGATGCGCACCAGGATATCGACCGGCTCAGTGCCGAAAACGATGCGATGCACCTCGGTCTCAGAGCCAGGATAGTCGATGGTCGCGCCGGTCACGCCGCCGTCCCAGCCGCGCGGCCGGAACAGGTCGTCGCGCAGCGGCCGCCAGCCGTTCTCGCTGCGCACGTCGAAACGGAAGCCGTTGTCGGTCGGCTGCCAGGCGATCAGCCGCGCGCGCACCTGCGCCTCGTCGCCCGCGCTCTCGAGCAGCAGGGCCACGCGCTGCGCTTCCTCGCGCAGGTCGGTGCGCGGATTGTGGTGCATGGTAAGCGTGGCCGCCGAAACGAGGATCCCCGCGATCACGAGCACGACGAGCATCTCGAGCAACGTGAAGCCACGCATCCACCGGGGCGGAAAACGCAGCGAGGTCGTGCCGGTGGTTCGCATGTCAAATGAAACTGACCAAGAGGGAGGGACGGGCGGTTCGATCCGATGCGCCGGTGTTACTGCCAGGAACCGATGTCGGCGGCGTTGTTTTCGCCGCCTTCCTTGGCGTCGGCACCGTAGCTGAACACGTCGATCTCGCCGTGCACGCCCGGATTCAGGTACTTATACGGGTTACCCCAGGGATCGTTCGGCAGGCGCTCGAGGTAGCCGCCGTCCTTCCAGTTGTTCGGCACCGGATCGGTGGTAGGCTTGGCAATCAGCGATTGCAGGCCCTGCTCCTGGGTCGGGTAGCGGCCGTTGTCGAGACGGTAGAGCTTGAGCGCCTGTATGATGGTGCCGATGTCCTGCTTGGCGGCCACGCGACGCGCCTCGTCCGGACGGCTCATGACCTTCGGCACGATCAGCGCGGCCAGGATGCCGAGAATCGCGATCACGACCATGATTTCGATCAGCGTGAAACCGCGTTGACGACGTCCGGCCAGCGAGCGGCGATTGATCCACGTCTGCATGAGTGAAACCTCTCTTTCAAAAACAGTAGTCAACATTGAATGGCACCCGCGGGGCACGTCGCCCGCGCAGCGAAGCCGCATTGTAAATGCGGCACGCTGTGGGCTTTCGCTCAACGCAAGTTTCATACTTATCCGTACAATAGCCCGCATGAACGCGCTCTCGATCCGGATCCTTTCCCTCGCCCTCTTCGCGGCCTTGTGCGCGACGGCCACCTACTGGGCCATCACGCTCTCGGCGCATCAGGCCCCGCTACCGGCCGCCGCCGCGCGCTCTCCCTTGCGCACGGAGGACGCTGCCGCGCTGTTCGGCGGGCAGCTCACGCACAACCCCGTGGAGGACATCCACCTGTTCGGCATCCTCGCGCTGCGCCAGGGCGCGGCGGCGATCGTCGGCATCGGCGGCGATCCAGCCCGCACTATCACGCTGGGCGGCGACATCTCCCAGGGCACCAAGCTCGCCAAGGTTCGCGCCCGCTCGATCGTGATCGACCGCAACGGCGCGCATGCCGAGATTTTCCTGCCTGCCAACACGCCCGGTCCCGCCATCTACGTGCGCTGAGCTGTTCCTTCGTTCGTAACGTTCATTCCGAACGTTCATTCCGGCAACGGGTCGCGATCGCGACCCGTTTTGCTTTGCATCCCTTACTGCACCATGTTGTTCAGCTCGATGATCGGCAGCATCACCGCCAGCACGATCACCAGCACGATGCCACCCATCGCCAGTATCAGCAACGGCTCGAGCAGGCTGGTCATGAACATGGTGCGGCGCTCGAGTTCGCGTGCCTCACCTTCGGCGGCGCGGTCGAGCATGGTGGTGACGTCGCCGGTAGCCTCGCCCGAACGGATCAGGTGCACCAGCACCGGCGGGAACGTCTTCACGTGGTTGAGCGCGCGCGACAGCGAGGTGCCCTCGCGCACGCGCACAATCGCGTCGTCGATATTGCCGCTCATGGCGCGGTTCGAGAGCGTCGCGCCGGCCGCCTGCAGCGCGCGCAGGATCGGCACGCCGGCCGCGGTCAGGATCGCCAGCGTACTGGCGAAGCGCACCGTGTTGTAGCCGCGCACCAGCTTGCCGGCCAGCGGCGCGCCGAGCAGCCAGCGGTCGAAGGCCAGCCGCGGGCCGGCGCGCGAGAGCGTGGTCTTGAAGATCCAGGCCAGCACCACCACGCCGATCAGCATCGCCCACCACCAGTGCCGCACGAAGTCCGACAGCGCCATCATCACGATGGTCAGGAAGGGCAGCTGCTGCTTGGTGCTAGCGAACACGTTCACCACCTGCGGTACTACATAGCTGAGCAGGAAGGTGACGATGCCGAACGCAATCAGCGTGACGATGCCTGGATAGGTGAAGGCGAGCACGATCTTCTGCTTGAGCACGTTGCGCTGCTCAATGTAGTCGGCAAGGCGTGACAGCACGATGCCGAGCTTGCCGGTGTGTTCGCCGGCCGACACCAGGGCGCGGTAGATCTCGGGGAAGTCGCGCGGATGCTCGGCCAGCGCGCTGGCCAGCGAATGGCCGCCCAGCACCTCAGTGCGGATCGCCGCCATCAGCTCGCGGATGTAGTCGCGCTCGGCCTGCTCGGTGAGCACCGCCAGCGATTCGCCGAGCGGCAGCCCGGCGGTCAACAGGCTGGCGAGCTGGCGCGTCAGGATCGCCTGCTCGCGCTGCAAGAGCTTGCGGCCGAACGACAGGTGCTGCTTGCGCTCGCCGCGCGAGCGGCTCGCGGCCGGCTCGACCACCAGTGGCGTGAGGCCCTGGCCGCGCAGCTGGCCGCGAGCGGCGCGCGCGCTGTCGGCCTCGATCACGCCCTTCTGGGGGCGGCCGCCGGCATCGATCGCTTCGAAACGGAATACCGGCATCGCGCTACGCGCTTCCCGTCACGCGCAGCACTTCCTCGAGCGAGGTGTTGCCCTGCGCGAGCCAGCGCTCGGCGTCGTCACGCAGCGTGCGCATGCCGTTCGAGCGGCCCGAGGCGAGAATTTCCAAATCGGGGGCGTTGCTGTGGACCAGCGAGCGGATCGCGTCGTCGATCACCAGCAGTTCATAGACGCCGCGCCGGCCCGTGTAGCCCGAATGACCGCATTTCTCGCAGCCCACCGGGTGATAGATGACGCGGCCTTCTTCCTCTTCGCGCGGTTCCTTGCAGTGCGGGCAGAGCTGGCGCACCAGCCGCTGCGCCAGCACGCCGAGCAGCGAGGAGGCCAGCAGGTAGGGCTCGATGCCCATGTCGGTCAAACGCGTGACGGCCGAGGCCGCGTCGTTGGTGTGCAGCGTGGCCAGCACCAGGTGGCCCGTCAGCGACGCCTGCACGGCGATCTGCGCGGTTTCGAGATCGCGGATTTCGCCGATCATGATCACGTCCGGATCCTGGCGCAGGATCGAGCGCAGCGCGCGCGCGAAGCTCATGCCGATCCGCTCGTTGATCTGGGTCTGGCCGATGCCGGACAGGTCGTATTCGATCGGATCCTCGACCGTCATGATGTTGGTGGTGGCCGTCTCGAGCCGCGACATCGCCGCGTAGAGCGTGGTGGTCTTGCCCGAGCCAGTCGGGCCGGTGACCAGCACGATGCCGTGCGGGCGGCCGATCAGCTGGTCGAACTGGACCAGCGTGTCGCGACCCATGCCGAGCGCCTCGAGGTTCAGGCGCTGCGAGTCCTTTTCGAGCAGACGCAGCACTGCGCGCTCGCCGTGACCGGTGGGTAGCGTTGAGACTCGCACGTCCACCGGGCGGCCGCCCACGCGCAGTGTGATACGGCCATCCTGTGGCAAACGTTTCTCGGCGATATCGAGTTGCGCCATGATCTTGATCCGCGAGATCAGCGCGCCGTGCAGGGCCTTCTTGGGCCGCACCACGTCGCGCAGCGTGCCGTCGACGCGAAAGCGCACCACCGAAGCGTTCTCAAAGGGTTCGATGTGGATGTCGGAAGCCTGTTCGCGCGCAGCCTGGGTTAGCAGGGCGTTGATCATGCGGATGATCGGCGCGTCGTCCTCCGACTCCAGCAGGTCCTCCACCTCGGGGATGTCCTGCATCAGCCGCGACAGGTCGACCTCGCCTTCCACCTCGCCGACCACCTGCGCCGCGCTACCATCCTGGCGCGCATAGGCGGTATTGAGGGCCTGCGCGAGTTCGTCGGCCGGCAGCCGGCGCGCGGTCAGCGCGCCGAAATTGCGGGCGACCTCGGCCAGCGCGGCGCCGGTGGTGCGATCGCTGATCCACACCTCGATCGCCTCGCCGTCCTGCTGCGCGACCAGGATCTGGCCAGCCTTGGCGAAACCGTAGGGCAGCAGGCGAGCGGTGATCGCCGACGGCCCCTCGCTGGTCGCTGCATCGCGCACGGCCTCGTTCACGGCTGCACTTCCGACTGGGGAGTGGTCAGGCCTGGCGTCGGTACCGGGGTGGTGACGGCGGGAGCGTGCACCGGCGTCGGCGCGGGGTTCAGCGTCGGCACGGGCACGTTGGCCGGTGCGCGGCCGGGCGCGGCCGGATAACCGGAAGTGCGCGTCAGGTCAAACAGGTTCGCAGCCGGCGCGCCACCACCCTCGCTCGGGCCAAGCGGCATCGGCGGCGCGACCGGATCGTCCTTGTCGCGGATCAGATTGTTGTCCGACTTGTACGCGCCCTGCACACCCTGTATGTAGTCGTAGCGGTTCGCGGTAACGTTCTGGGTGGTGGCCTGGTCGCTGAGGATCACCGGGCGCAGGAACACCATCAGGTTGGTCTTCGCGCGCGTCTTGCCTTCCGAGCGGAACAGCTGGCCAATCCAGGGGATGTCGCCGAGCAGTGGCACCTTGTTGTTGCTGACCTGGTAATTATCCTGCATCAAGCCGCCAAGTACGATGATCTCGCCGTTGTCGCACAGCACGGTCGACTGGATCGAGCGCTTGTTGAAGGTCGGCACACCAACCTGGGTCGCGCTGTTGCCGCCCGTCGTCGCGCTCGCCACCACCGAGGAATCCTCGGTGTAGATCTGCATCTTCAGGATGCCACCGTCAGTGATCTGCGGCTTGACGTGCAGGGTCAGGCCGACGTCCTGGCGATCGAAAGTATTGAAGGCATTGCTGTTGCTGCCGCTGGTCAGGTTGGCATACGAACCGGTCGCGATCGGCACGTTCTGGCCCACCACGATCTTCGCTTCCTCGTTGTCGAGCGTGACCAGGTTAGGCGTGGACAGCACGTTCGCGTCGGTGGTGCCGGAGAAAGCCTGCAGCAGGGCACCCAGGCCCGTGATGCCGAACATATTCTTGAGCCAGCCGATGTTCAGGCCCGGCGTCAGCGCGCCCGCAGCAGCCGCGGCGGGACTGATATTGGTCCCCGCTACCTGGGCCGCGGCCGAAGTCAGGCCGGTAATGCTGTTGCCGAGGTTCGGCAGGCCGTTATTGAGCGAGCTGCCCGCATACAGCGCGTTGGTCGCCACCTGCCACTGGATGCCCAGGTTGGCCGAGGTGCTCGAATTCAGCTCGACGATCAGCGCCTCGATATAGACTTGCGCGCGACGTTCGTCGAGCTGGTCGATCACGGCGCGCAGGTTGCGGTAGACCAGATCCGAGGCAGTGATGATCAGCGAGTTGGTGGCTGAATCGGCCTGGATCATGCCGCCCGGCTGGTTGTCGTCGTTGCCGTTCTTGTTGCTGGAGAAATCGTCGCTCTTGCCGCCGTCGCTGCCGTAACCGGTGCTCGAACCCGAGCCCGACGAGGACGACAGCGAGGACGAACCGAAAGGCAGGGGCACCGTGCCGGTCGAGAAGTTACTGCCGCCGCCCGAGCCGCCCTGGTTGAACGAATTCGCGTCGTTCGAGGAGGCCGAGCCGTCGCTGTTGACCTTGCCCAGCATGCCGCGCAGCGTCTTGGCAAGCTTCGTGGCGTCGGCATTGCGCAGCCGCACCACGTGCATGTTGCCGGGCACCGCGCTGGGCGCGTCGAGCTGCGTGAGCATGCGCCGCGCCGAAGCCAGGCGCGAGGCGTTCGAGGCGCGCAGCAGGATCGAGTTGGTGCGCGGGTCGGCCGACACGTTGACCTTCAGCGTCGCGTCGGTATTGCCGATCGAGCCCGGGTCGAACAGCTTGCCGAGCTGGCTGGCGATGTCAATCGCGTTGGCGTTCTTGAGCGGCACCACCACCACCTGGGTGCCGGCCGCGTTGTCGACGCCAGCGATGATCTGCGCTATGCGACGCACGTTGTCGGCGTAGTCGGTGACCACCAGCGTGTTGTTGGCGGAATAGGCGGTGACGGTGTTGTTCGGCGAGATCAGCGGACGCAGCACCGGCAGCAGGTTGTTGGCCGATTCGTTATGCAGCTCGAACACCTGGGTTACGATCTGGTCGCCGTTGGCGTGCGGAGTGTTGCCCACATAGGTCGGCACGCCCTGCAGCTTGGCGTCGGCCTCGGGCACCACCTTCAGGACGCCGTGGTCCTGCAGCAGCGAGAAACCCTGCATGCGCAGCGCCGATTGCAGCGTCTTGAGCGCCTGGTCCTCGGGCACCGACTTTTCGGATACCAGGTTGAGCTGGCCCTTCACGCGCGGATCGACAATGATGGTCTTGCCCGTCGCGGCACCGATGACTTTCGCGACCTGATCAATGTCGGCATTGACGAAATTGAGCGTCACCTGGGCCTGCGCGAGGCCGATCTGTGAGGCAACGATTCCGGCAACGACGAGCGCTTTTGCAGCGCGCCGCATAAAAAAACGAGTGGTTGTCATGAGGGTGGGTAAGCGATGCGGGGTAAGGCCGTATCCGAGACAATAGAGTTTGATTGCACTAAGCAAACGGCGACATTAGCAGCTTTTCGTGTCCGAAATATCATATCGGACCGGGAGCTTTCTCTTTTTTTTGCAAAGCCGCCAGGCGGCGTCCCATTCGTAGTTGAAGGTTGGGGCGGCAGGGTCTCGTAGGTTAGACGGACTTCACGTCATGGTCAACGCGTTTATCGGTCGGACGATGCAAGGCAACGGCGAGCATCCAGAGGTCGTCGACACCACCGAGCTTACGGAATCGCTTCTCAGCTTCCAGGAAGCCAGTGGCCGCCCATCGCATCGCCATGTCGACATCGCGATAGCGGTCGACCCGGCCGCTGACGCGGCGCACCGCGCCGTTCGGATTCTCGATCAGGTTCGTCGTCGCCAGGCTGCGGATCAGCCGCGGCGTCAGGTCCAGGCGATTGACCGTGAACGTTTCTCAAGCCCCTCAAGCAGCGAGGTCGCCACGTCTGGATGGTCGGTCTTCAACCATGCCGCCTGGGCCTTCAGCCGAGCGAGGCCGTCGTCGGCCGGCAGCTTGTACGCGGCACGCATGACTGAGGCGACCTGCTGTCGGGTCTGCTTCGCCAGCCGTTCGGTCACGTTGCGAATCTTGTGGCTCCGGCACCGCTGGACGTGAGCACCTTCGCCGAACACTGCCTCGATCGCCGAGCGCGCGCCTTGGACCCATCAATCACGAACAGATAGTCCCGGTCGGTCGCCAGCCCGCGTTCGATCAGGCTATTCAGCAGATCCTTAGAGGCCAGTTCAAAAACCAATGAGGGGCTGTTTACTTTCTCGGCAAGCTGTTAGCCTTGGATGTCTGAACAACGGAACCCAAGGGATGGAAGCGCCCATCATTCATGACGAATTGTGGACACTGATCGAACCGTTACTGCCGCCGCCCAAGCCCCGGCGCAAAGAGCATCCTGGTCGCCCACGCGTATCCGATCGGGCGGCGTTGAATGGCATCCTGTTCGTGTTGACAACCGGTCTGCGATGGAACCATCTGCCAACCGTATTGGGC
>JAYFRX010000038.1:0-13021 GCA_040946945.1 Burkholderia sp.
CGTTTGACCACTACAACGAGTCGCATCCGCACAGCGCCTTGAAATACTGCTCGCCACGCGAATTCCGCCAGCGCGCAACTTCACCAACCGAAGCGTGACCGCGTGTCCGGTCATGCAGGGGCAAGTCTATTGGCTTCGTCGAACGTCCGTTCGACCTCTCGGCCACGAGCGCGGCGCGCGCCTCCGCGGGCAGCCACGCGAACGCGGTACGGGTGGTGTTTTTGGTCATGGCAGGCTCCCGGTTAGGCATGGTGGTGGGCGGCGGACAGTTCGGCGCGGCGTTGGTCGAGCAAAGCCAGCGCGTCGTCGCCGTCGTTCATTAGCGCGATGGCGTGGTCCAGCACCTCGGCCTCGATGCCGTGCTCGGCGGCGATGTCGATGCGCGCCTGGTCGCAAAACGCCTCGTACTCGTCGGTTTGCTGCGCGAAGTCATGGAGGCTGTCGTGTTCGTCGTCATCGTCCGGGTCATCGGCGTTCTCGTCGATCCAGCCTGCGATCCATTCGTCCTGTGCCTCGCTGTACGCACGCTCGTCGGCGATCGCACGATCGACCGTGTCCTTGTCCATTTCGGCCAGCACGTTGATGGGTTCATTCTGGTCGGCGATGTCGTTCATGGCTTCGCAGAAGTCCTCGTACGACATGCGGCCGTCGTCCTGTTCCTCGTCGTTGTCGTCGTCTTCGTAGCGATGCCCGGCGCGGATCGCCTCCTCGATGCTGATGCGTTCGACTTCTTGGAAATCTGCGTACATGCTGTCGAGGCCGATCGTTTCGATGATGTCGGTCGTGATCGGGTGCGGGAACAACATGGTCCAGTCTTTAAACGGCCTGTTCATGTGTAGCACTCCTGAATGGTGCGATGGGTGGTATCAAACAAACATACAAACAAACGTATCAGTGCAAGGTGGCGCCGGCCGACGCGGCGTGCGACGGGGCGTCAACGCGGCAGTTGATCCCGGACTGATCGCCACAAGCCTGACCTTGGCGTCGATCGTCTCGCCTTGAATGCTGTCGTCGGGCAAGCCCATGCTGTTCAGGATGGCGCTCAACATCGGTGACACGTCGAAATCGTCACGCGCTTTCATGGCAATCGCCACCCGCATGAACTGAAAGCCGGTGTACGCCGGGGTGTCGTCGGTCAAGGGCTGGCCGGCCGCTGCCCACAAGGCGGTGACGTGGTCGATGGCCTTCTGCGCGCGGTGCTCAGTGCGAGCCAGCGTCGCCACAAGGTCGCGGCGGTTCTTGGCGCAACGCTTGGAACGGTGCAGGTACAGGGCGCGTCGTTCGGCCTCGTCAAGGTTCGGCGTTTCAAGCGTCAGCAGGCCGTAGGCGATCGTGCCCTCGCGCGCCACGGGCAGGCTTTTGTCGAACTGCATGAGGGCTCGAACGAGTGCCATGTGCAAGGGATGCGGCAGGGCGATCCAGAGGATGGCCTCGATCGGCAGAAGTTCGGTGATCAGCGGGTAGGCGATGGGCAGCGGAAAGCGCTCGTCCAGCAGCGCCTTGCGGGCTTTTTCGAGGGTAGCGTCGTGGGGGGTACGGTATTGCATAGCACTCTCCTGAGAGTTGGGCGCGTGAAGGCAAAGGGACACTACGGGTTAGGTGGTGCTTTTGCCCTCTCGACGAACTAGAGGGTGCTACGTTTTGTAACGCGGGCTTGCTTTCGTCCCGGTCAGAGTCGCGTGGTGGGCGCCGTCGCGCCGCTGGCATTGCGTCTGCCAGCCCGGGCGTCCATGACACCGCGGCAACGGAAACTGTACCGGCCCAGGAACAGACCGTACAAGCGTTTTTTTCGGGTGGTGCGGCGCTCCTGGAACAATCGGCGAGTTCCGGTCGGTCCCGGTCATTTCCGCCGTTTTCGGTGGGGCAAATCCCCAGGGTCTGTAGGGGATTGTTTTACGGTTGCAGCGTGTCGAGCCAGGCGCGCAGTTGGTCGAGCGCGGCTGGGTCGGACGCGGCGCGGGCCTTGATCTGGTCCAGCACGTCCGCGGCCACCGCGGGCGTTGCGCCCGGGATGGGGATTCCACAAAGCCCGAAAATCTTGCGCTCGTGGGCCTCGGCCATCGGGCGCAGCACGTTGATCCGAGCCTCGACGTTCACGTACGACAGGGTGATTTCACTGGCCTGCTCGTCCACGTGGTTCAGCGCCTGTTTCACCAGGCGTGTGTCGGCCCGGCCGCTCGTGTCGCCGCCGACGATGAGGCTGTACATTTCGCCGCCGAACGTCCTGCGCAGGTCGTGAAGCGTCACGTACGTGCCCGAGTGCTCGCTGGCGAGGTCCAGCAACGATTGCACCGCCACGATGTGGCCGGTAACGGCGGTCCGGCGTTCAGTGGGGAACACGTGGTCGCTGACGGGGATGGGAACGCCGCGTTTGGCCCGCTCCACGTCCCGGCCACGCGGCTGGGCGTTCCGGGCGATGCGTTCCCGCAAGAGCGCTTCGAGCCCCGGGCAGAGCGGTACGTAGTGGACCCGCTTGTCCTTCGCCCGTTCTTCGGTGATGCGAAACCAGCGCTTTTCAAAGTTAATGTCCACCACCTTGGCCGCGAGGGCTTCCATTTTTCGGAACCCGAGGCAAAGCGTGGTGATGATCGCGTCGGCCATGACCGCGCGAGTCCAGGGGGGGCCGGTGGTCACCGCCGTTTCGGGGTTGCGCTGGGCGGCGATGAAACGCAACCAAGCCACGCCCTTCTCGTCGTCCGTCGCGAGGTAGCGCTGCGCCCGTTTGGGTTTGGGCAGGGCCGCGTGGCTTTTCAGGAACTCGTCGAACGGGTGGACGGGTGCCGCTTCGCTGGACGACAGGCGACCGTACGCGGCACGGCTGTACCGCCACACTTTCAGGGCCGTAGCGTCCTTGTGCTTTTTGCGCACCGCGGCGATCAGCGTTGCCAGGTCGTCGGCGGTCACGTCGACGACGGGCTTGCTCCATAAGGGCTGCTTCATGACCACGGCGACGGTGTTCCGGCGATCGCGGGCGGTGTTGGCGGTGTCGGCCTTGCCCTCCGCCGCTTTTTCTGCCGACCGGCGTTCGGCGTCGCGCGTCAGCATGAGTCCGAACGTCAGGCGTTTCGCCACGTCCCTCGTCGCGGTCTTTTTCTCGTTGTCCTGGCGCTCGTGGTTCGGGTCGATGCCCTGCTGCATCTTGGCAAGGGCCAGGCCGGCGGTCTTGCGCGCCTGGCCGAGGCTGGTGGTGCGGTAGTCGCCGCACTTGAAACGGCAGACCCGGCCGGCCAGTTTGCGCTCGGCGTACCACGTCTGCACCCCGGTGCGGTAGCGGCGCAAGGCAAAGCCTGGAGTCGACGCGTCGCGGATGAAGTAGTACGCCACGTCGTCGTCCATGGGCTCGGTGATGAGCCGGCCGGCCTCGTCGACGCCCACCGGTTTCTGCTCGAACGGCAGGCGGCGCAAGGCGTCGATGGTCTTTTCCGTGAACGGGACTTTCCCGGCGGCTGATGGTGTCGGCATGGTGCGGGCGTGGTCGTTGGGTCGTTCAGCCCGTAGGATACAGGGATACGCAACCATCATGTGGCGGCGTATCCCCTGCGTATTCTTCCTTACCCAGCGAAACCCGATTATTTCCGCCCAAATCTCGGCCGAACGGGTCGCCGGCCGGGTCGGATTTCAGGGCGCTGCGCAATCCCGCGCAACCCTTGTAATCACTCGAAACGCCCGGTACGCGCCATTTCCATCAAGCGGGCTATGCGTTCTTCGGTCGCCGGGTGGGTGCTGAACAGGCTGGCTATCCCCGACCCGCTCAAGGGATTCATGATCATCATCTGCGCAGTGGCCGGGTGCGCCTCGGCCGTCGCGAATGGGATGCCCGCCGCGTAGCGATGGATCTTGTCGAGCGCGGTCGCGAGCGCCTGCGGATCGCCCGAGATCTGCGCGCCGCCACGGTCGGCATCGAACTCGCGGGCGCGCGAGATCGCCATCTGGATCAACGCGCCGGCGATCGGCGCGAGCAGCGCCACCGCGATGCCGGCGATCGGGGTGCTCGGGCGGCCGTTCTCGTCGCGCCCGCCGAAGAACATCGCGAAGTTCGCGAGCGTCGAGATTGCGCCGGCCATGGTGGCCGAGATGGTCGAGATCAGGATGTCGCGATGCTTGACGTGGGCCAGCTCGTGCGCCATCACCCCGCGCATCTCGCGCTCGGACAGCATGCGCAGGATGCCGGTGGTGGTGGCCACCGCCGCATGCTCGCGGTCGCGCCCGGTAGCGAACGCGTTCGGCGCGGCCTCGTCGATCAGGTAGACGCGCGGCATCGGCAGGTGCGCGCGCGTCGCGAGTTCGCGCACCATGCGGCAGAACTGCGGCGCAGTGGTCTCGTCGACTTCCTGCGCGTTGTACATGCGCAGCACCATCTTGTCCGAGTACCAGTACGCGAAGAAATTCATGGCGAGCGCGAACAGCAGCGCGATCATCATGCCGCGCGAGCCGCCGATCATCCTGCCGATCACGATGAACAAGGCCGTGATCGCGGCCATCAGCATCGCCGTTTTGACCCAATTGAACATAGTCACTCCTTGAGACCATAACCACACGCCGCGACATTCCAGTCGTGCCGCCAAGCGGTTGTAAGAGAATCGTTAGGTAATGGCGTGCCGGAAAAATTCAATATCTCGAAATGACGAAACGCGCGAATGACGGAACGCGCATCGGCATCGCTTCAGCGCTGGGTCGCCGCCGCCAGCCGCAGACCGAGGCCGACGAAGGCGCTGCCGATCAGACGGTCGAGCCAAGTCTTCAGTGCGCCGTTGCCGGCGAAGCGCCGCGGGACGGTGCCGGCCACCCAGGCCCACCACCAGGCTTCAGATCAGGCCCTGCAACACGAACACGCCACCGAGCGCGAGAAACGCGCGGCTCTTGTGCGCGCTGTCGGCCGCCACGAATTGCGGGAAGAACGAGGTGAAGAACAGGCACCACCTTCGGGTTCAGCACGTTGGTGGTGACGCCCTGCACGAACAGCTGGCGCAGGGGGGGGGCGCGGGCCGCCGGCAGCGGGTTCGGAGGCGGCCTGCACCGCGGCAGGCCGCGACAGCACCAGCTTCACGCCGAGATCGATCAGGTAGGCGGTGCCGGCGTACTTGATCGCCGTGAAGGCCAGCCGCGAGGCGGCGCGATTAGCGCTGTCAGCCCGAACACGCAGACCAGCCTGTGGACGCTGGCAGCCCGCCGCGATCCCGAACGCTGAGACGATGCCGGCGCTGCGACCCTGCGCGACGCTGTGGTCGGCGATATAGGCGGTATCGGGGCCGGGCGTGACGTTCAGCAGGAACACGGCCAGCACGAAGAAACCGAAATGAGGATGATGCCAAGCATGGGGGGACCTTCGAAACCACGGCAGGGACAGCACGCATTGTACGCGTTTCGCCGCGCGGGCGGCAGCGCTTCGGGCGGAACCCGGGCTGCGGATTTCGCGGCGATCGCGGTGCCGCGCGATCGCTGCCGGCTTCGGCCCTGCCCGGCGCTCAGGCCGGCTCGGGCAAGGCGAAACGCTGGCCGGCCGCGAGCGGCGCGCCGGCCAGGAACTCGCGCGCGGGCAGTCGATTGCCGCCCGGTTTCTGCAACTGCGTGACGAGCAGCGCGCCGCTGCCGCAGGCGATCAGCACGCCCTCGGTGCCGGCCTCGACGATGGTGCCGGGCTCGGCCGCGCCGCGCGCGGCCACCGCCTCGGCGGCCCACAGCTTCAGCACGCTGCCGTCGAGCGTGCCCGCGCCGCCCGGGAACGGATCGAAGGCGCGAATGCGCCGCGCCAGCACCTCGGCCGGCTCGCGCCAGTCGAGCGCGGCCTCGTGCTTGCCGATCTTCTCGGCATAGGTGATGCCCTCGGCTGGCTGCGTCGTGGCGGCGAGGCTG
The DNA here is from genome assembly GCA_040946945.1 of Burkholderia sp. Taxonomy (GTDB): domain Bacteria; phylum Pseudomonadota; class Gammaproteobacteria; order Burkholderiales; family Burkholderiaceae; genus Burkholderia. Next base: position 5,854 of record JAYFRX010000038.1, read on the forward strand.
CCCTCGTGTTCGAGCTTCACCAGCGTATCGACGATCAGCCGCGCGCCGAGTGTCGCAAGCTTGTCATGCAGGGAGGAGGTGGTGTCCTCGCCAGCGATCGCCACGCGCACCTCCGAGATCATCGCGCCGGTATCGAGTCCCGCGTCCATCTGCATCAGCGTGACGCCCGTCTCGACGTCGCCAGCCTCGATCGAGCGATGGATCGGCGCGGCGCCGCGCCAGCGCGGCAGCAGCGAGGCGTGGATATTGATGCAGCCGTGGTGCGAGATATCGAGCACTTCCTGCGGCAGCAGCAGCCCATAGGCGGCCACCACTATTACGTCGTGCGGCGTCGCGTTCAGCGTGTCGAGCGCGGCGGCCGCCTCGGCTGGGAACTTGCCGCTGCGGCGCAGCGAGGGCGGCTGCGCGACCGGCAGGCCATGATCGAGCGCGTACTGCTTGACCGCGCTGGCCTGAAGCTTCATGCCGCGGCCGGCGGGCCGATCGGGCTGGGTCAGCACCAGCGGCACCGGAAAACCGGCCTGGTGGATCGCGGCGAGCGCGGCCGCGGCGAATTCCGGCGTGCCGGCCAAGATGACGCGCAACGAATGGTTCATGAAGGATCGGTTAGTCACGCGCGTCACATCGCGCGTTCGAGTTTCTTCATCTTGCTCTTGATGCGGTTCTGCTTGAGCGGCGAGAGGTACTGGACAAACACGCGGCCCATCAGGTGATCCATCTCGTGCTGGATGCAGACCGCCAGCAGACCCTCGCACTCGAGCTCGAAGGGCTGGCCGTCGCAGCCGAGCGCGCGCACGCGCACCTGATCGGGCCGCTCGACCTCGTCGTAGACGCCCGGCACCGACAGGCAGCCTTCCTCGTAGACCTGCTTGCCGTCGCTGGACCAGACGATCTCGGGATTGGTGAAGACCTGCAGCGCGTTCTTGTCCTCGGAGGTGTCGATCACGATCACGCGCTCGTGCACGTCCACCTGGGTGGCGGCCAGGCCGATGCCGGGCGCCGCGTACATGGTCTCGGCCATGTCGTCGATCAGCTTGCGGATGCGATCGTCGACCACGTCGACGGGCTTGGCTACCTTGTGCAGCTGTTTGTCGGGGTAATGCAGGATGTTCAGAAGCGCCATGATGTTTCGATTCGGAAAGCGGTTGGGGCAGGCGGACCGGCCATTCGACGGACTGGCCGTGCCGTCGCGATAGCCGGAAGATGAGGCTGCAATCACGCGGGATCCAGCGCGCAGCGCAACGCCGCGGGTCGGTGCGCGCGATCGTTCGTTTTATTTCGAATGGAGAAAATTTATGTCGGCTCCGGTTTTTCTAGACACAGATTTGGGGTAAAACGTGTCGTCCCAACTAAAGTCCGAGATGTTGAAGAAAGTGGACATGCGTGAGGTTGCGCAGGCGGCGACGGAGGGCGCGCGTAGCGCGGCCGTAGACGCCGCCTGGGCCCTCGAATTTAAAGGGTGGTCTATCGGGCGCAAACGTGCTGTCGTCTTGCGTTTGTTGCGCGGCGAATCCGTTGACGCCGTTTCTCGCGAGGTCGGCGTAACGATTGCCGAACTCGAGCAGTGGCGTGAGCTTGCGCTGGCCGGTCTTGAAGCCGGACTGAAGTCACGCCAGACCGATCCGCTGGAAGTCAAGCTCAAGGACGCCGTGCCTCGCGCGGGGGAACTGACCGTGGAGGTCGAAGTTCTGCGCATGGAGCGCGAGCGGCAGGAACGCCGCCCTTTGATCGTACGGAGGGCGTCGACATGAGCCGCGCGATCTCCCCGATAGGAAACCCTTCGGATTGCAGCGGGTGTGCCAGGCGCTCGATTTCCCGCGCGCCATCCGCGTGTCCCGAGTTCGTGTCTCGCGGCTGATGCGCGAACACGGCTTGCTTTCGCCCCACTGGCGACCGCAGAAACCGCCCAACGCTCATGATGGTCGAATGACGACTGATCGACCTAACGAGATGTGGGGCGCCGATGACGCCAAGGTTCAAACCGTCGATGAAAGCCTGGTCTGGATCTTCGCTGCGGTCGATCATTGCGACGCAGCGTGCGTGGGGCATCCACGTCACTAAGGTGGGCGACCACTTTGCCGCACTGGAGCCAATCAGCCAAGGGGGCACGAGCAGTTCGGATCGGTCGAAGCTGATGCCGGCCGCGGACCGTCCCTGCGAATGGATCACGGCTCGCAGTACAGGTCGGACGATTCCCGCGCCCAGCTCAAGTTCTGGAGATTACGCCGAGCTACGCCTTCGTCGCTGAGCCTCAGACCAACGGCGTCGCCGAGTGTTTCACTCGGACCATGAAAGAGCAGGCTATCCACGGGCGTTTGTTCAATAACGTTGAAGAAGTTCGTGCTGCGGCCGTCGCGTTCAAGGATCGATACAATCGCGAGTGGCGTCTCGAAAAATTGGGCTTCAAGTCCCCCTCGAAGCCCGTCAGGCAGCGCTCTTGCCACTTGGCGCCTGATCGAAAAATCGTGTCTAAACAACCGGATCGAGCATAGAATGGCGAAAATTCTAGCATAGCGGCTTGCGCGTCGCAGGCCGTGGGCCAGGCGGTGCCCGCACGCGAGGCCCTGCTGCGTGCCTTCGATTCGATCGACACACTACGTTGTTCGGCACCCATCACGCGCAACTTGCGGCGCAGGCCGGCCCGGCCGCCGCGAATGCCGTGCTGGGGCTGCGCGGCGCGGCCTGCGAAGCGGCCGCCGAGATTGTTGCGCCACCCTGCACGCCTGCCTGCTTACGCGCCACAATCGTGCCTACTCGCCGCCGCGCATCGCGATGCTATACGATCCGCCGCCGCTGCTATATGTAATAGGCGATCCCGACTGGCTGCAAGGGCGCGCGGTGACGATGGTCGGCAGCCGGGGGCTCGCCATGCCGCAGGGCCGCGCCGACGCGGGCTATTTCCCGCGCCGCCTCGCCGATGCTGGGCTGGTGGTGGTTTCGCGGCTCGCTGGAAGGCGCGGCCGGCAGCGTCGCTGTAGTCGGCACGGGGCTCGATCGGTCTTATCCGGCCGCGCATTGGCAGATCGCCGCGCACGGCGCGCTGCTGCTGTCCGAATGGACGCTCGGCACGCCGCTCGCGCTGCCAACTTCCCACAGCGCAATCGCTTGATCGCTGCGCTCTGCGAGGGCGTGCTGGTGGTCGAGACGGCACCGCGCTCGGGGTTTCTGATCACCGCGCGCCTGGCCAACGAGCTGGGCCGCGACGTGTTCGCGATCCCCGGCTCGATCTATGCCCCGCTCTTGCGCGGCTGCCATGCTCTGATCCGCGACGGCGCGAAGCTGGTCGAGACGCCGGCCGACGTGCTGGTCGAGTTCGGCATTGCGGCGGCCGATCGTGATGCCATGGTCCGCGAAGCCAAAGCCGCTCGCCCCGCCGCGAGACGCAGCCGCCATTTCGGAGCTCACGATTGCGTCGGGCGCGCGATCTGGCCCGTTCGCGGGAACGCCCGGAAGCAGAGCACGCCGACGATGCATCGTCGCGGTACTTCGACGGCGGCGCCGATTACCGCGTGCCCAGCCCGCGCGCTGGCCGCCGATGCCGCCAAGCAGGGCGCATCCGCTTCCTTGCCGCCCGAGCGCTGCTCGACGCGCTCCGGCCACGGCCCGGTGCCAGTCGACCTGCTGGCCGCGCGCGCCGGCATCGCCGCCGGCACCCTGCCGCACCTGCTGTTGCGGCTCGAACTGGCCGGCCGCGTGGCGAGCCTGCCCGGCGACCGCTACCAGCGGCTCGACGCGCCCGCGGCCGCGGGTGCCCGCCACGCCCCCCGGCGCCGGGCCGTGCTACATTCTGGCGACGAGGCGCAACCCGCGTCACCGCCCTCCAGCGAGGAACCGTAATGCCCGCGCTGAACCTCGATACCGACGCCGATCGGATCGCCGAGCGCCTCCGTGATGCCGACGCGCTGCTCGTCGTCTGCCTGTGCGCCGAATGGTGCGGCACCTGCCGCGACTACGACGACACCTTCGAACGGCTCGCCGCCGCACATCCCCAGGCCTGCTTCGTCTGGATCGACATCGAGACCCATGCCGATCGTCTCGACGATTTCGACGTAGAGAACTTCCCGACCATCTTGATCGAGGACGCCCATGCCGTGCGCTTCTTCGGCACGGTGCTGCCGCATGCGGGCATCGTCGAGCGGATGCTGAGCGATCTCAGCGCGATCCCCGGCGTCACCCATGCGCCGAAACTGCGCAACCTGCTCGACGCCGCCGTCTGACCCCGAAATCGAAGTGCCTGCGCGCCGCTCGTTCACACCCCGCCGGGGCCCTCGCCACACGGTGCTTCGGCAGGCTTGCCGGCGCTTTGGCCCCTACTTATGATGAGCCGCTTTTTACACGAGACGGGTGACGACTCGGCACCGTGTGCTATAAAAGCCGACGTAAAAGGGCCGTCAGACGGCCATCCGGTCTATCCAACCCACTTGAGTCATGTCCAAAGCACTGATCATTGCGGAAAAGCCTTCTGTCGCGAACGATATTGCGCGCGCCCTGGGCGGCTTTACCAAGAATGACGAATACTTCGAAAGCGACGACTTTGTCCTGTCGTCGGCGGTCGGCCACCTGCTCGAAATCGCCGCTCCCAAGGAGTACGAGGTCAAGCGAGGTAAATGGAGCTTCGCGCATCTGCCGGTCATCCCCCCGCATTTCGATCTCAACCCGATCGCAAAAAGCGAATCGCGGCTCAAGGTGCTGACCAAGCTGATCAAGCGAAAAGACATCGATCGCCTCATCAACGCATGTGACGCGGGGCGCGAGGGTGAGCTGATTTTCCGCCTGATCGCGCAGCATGCGAAGGCGAAGCAGCCGGTCCAGCGCCTCTGGCTCCAGTCGATGACGCCGGCCGCGATCCGCGACGGTTTCGCCAAGCTGCGCAGCGACGCCGACATGCAGCCGCTGGCCGACGCCGCCCGCTGCCGATCGGAAGCCGACTGGCTGGTTGGCATCAATGGCACGCGCGCGATGACTGCCTTCAATAGCAAGGGCGGCGGCTTCTTCCTGACCACCGTCGGGCGCGTGCAGACGCCGACACTGTCGATCGTGGTCGAGCGCGAGGAGAAGATCCGGCGTTGTGTGCCGCGCGACTACTGGGAAGTGCGCGCCGAGTTCGTTTGCGCCGGCGGTTTCTACGAAGGCCGCTGGTACGACCCAAAATTCAAGCGCGACGAGCACGATCCCGAGAAGCGCGATTCGCGCCTGTGGGCGCTGCCGGCGGCCGAGACCATCGTGGCGGCCAGCCGCGGCCAGATCGGCGTGGTCAGCGAGGAATCCAAGCCCTCGGTCCAGCTTTCGCCGATGCTCTACGACCTGACCAGCCTGCAGCGCGAGGCGAACAGCCGTTTCGGCTTCTCCGCCAAGAACACGCTGGGCCTGGCCCAGGCGCTGTATGAAAAGCACAAGGTGTTGACCTACCCGCGTACCGATGCGCGCGCGCTGCCCGAGGATTATCTCGGCACCGTCAAGCAGACCATGGAGATGCTTAAGGAGAGCAATAACTACCTGCCGCACGCCAAGCAGGTGCTCGGCAAGGGCTGGGTCAAGCCGAACAAGCGGATCTTCGACAACGCCAAGATTAGCGACCACTTCGCCATCATCCCGACCTTGCAGGCACCCAAGGCCCTGTCCGAGCCGGAGCAGAAGCTCCACGACCTGGTGGTCAAGCGTTTCCTGGCGGTGTTCTTCCCGGCGGCCGAGTACAAGGTCACCACCCGCATCACCGAGGTAGTCGGCCATCACTTCAAGACCGAGGGCAAGGTGCTGGTCGAGCCGGGCTGGCTGCAGGTCTATGGCCGCGACGCCGAGGGCGCCGACGCCAACCTGGTGCCGGTGCAGAAGGACGAGAAGGTCAAGACCGACAAGATCGCCGCGCATCAGCTGGTGACCAAGCCGCCCGCGCGCTACTCGGAAGCCACCCTGCTCTCGGCGATGGAAGGTGCCGGCAAGCTGGTCGAGGACGACGAGCTGCGCGAGGCGATGGCCGCCAAGGGGCTTGGCACGCCGGCCACGCGCGCGGCCATCATCGAAGGCCTGCTCGGCGAGAAATACCTGATCCGCGAAGGCCGCGAGCTGAGCCCGACCGCCAAGGCGTTCCAGCTCACCACGCTGCTGCGCGGCCTCGGCGTGAAGGAGTTGACCGCGCCCGAGCTGACCGGCGAATGGGAATACAAGCTCTCGCAGATGGAACGCGGCAACCTGCCTCGCGATACCTTCATGCAGGAAATCGCGCGGATGACACAGATCATCGTCAAGCGCGCCAAGGAATACGATTCGGACACGATCCCGGGCGACTATGCGACACTCCAGACGCTCTGCCCGAACTGCGGTGGCCAGATGAAGGAGAACTACCGGCGTTTTGCTTGCACCAAGTGCGAGTTCTCGATCTCGAAGATCCCGGGCAGTCGCCAGCTCGAGATCCCCGAGGTCGAAGAGCTGCTGCAGAAGAAGGAAATCGGCCCGCTGTCGGGCTTCCGCAGCAAGATGGGCCGGCCGTTCTCGGCAATCCTCAAGCTGTCCTTCGACGACGAGACCAAAAATTACAAGCTCGAGTTCGATTTCGGCCAGGACCAGAGTGGCGAGGATGGTGAGGCGCCCGACTTCTCGGCGCAGGAGCCGGTGGGTGCCTGTCCGAAGTGCGGCGGACGTGTGTTCGAGCACCACGGCATGAGCTATGTCTGCGAGAACTCGGTGGCTACCCCGAAGACCTGCGACTTCCGCTCGGGCAAGGTGATCCTGCAGCAGGAGATCGCCCGCGAGCAGATGGCCAAGCTGCTGTCGGACGGCCGCACCGACCTGCTGCCGAACTTCAAGTCTTCGCGCACCGGTCGCAATTTCAAGGCTTTCCTGGTCAAGCAGCCGGACGGCAAAATCGGCTTCGAGTTCGAGAAGAAGGAGCCGAAGCCGGGTGCCGCCGCCAAGAAAACCGCCGCGGCCGCCAACGAGGATGGTGCGGGTTCGGATAAGATTGAAGCCGCGGTGCCGGCCAAGAAGACGGCCGCCGCGAAGAAGGCGCCGGCCCGCAAGACCGGTTCGTGATGATTTAGCGCAGGTCAAGGTAAGCCGCTGCGCGGCGACTAAAACCGTCGGTATGCAGAAGCGATCGCTCGCAGTGATGTAGGCGCGCGGAAAGCCGAAGATGCTAGAGTCGAATACATCGCGCGCATCGGGGAGGACC
>JAYFRX010000039.1:0-12860 GCA_040946945.1 Burkholderia sp.
GGGCGGCCAGCAGCCTGATGCCCACCGCGTGCGTCGTTTCCGATGGCCTGTGGTGTTTCGACGGCGTGACGCAAAAGGCTGCCAGTCATGAGCGCCATGTCACGGGCGGTGGCCGTCAGGCCGCGCAACGCCCCGAGTTCCGCTGGGTCAACACGATGCTCGGCAACCTGAAAACGGCCCTCAAGGGCACGTACCAGGCTATCGATCACGCCCAATATGCCCATCGCTATCTCGCTGAATTCGCCTACCGTTTCAACCGCCGTTTCGATTTGCCCGCGATGGTGCCGCGCCTGCTTCAGGCCGCCGTTACGACAAAACCTCATCCGCGCCTTGTGTTGATGGTCTCGGATTCAAGTAACTAATCAGGACTATTTTTGGGACACCGCCCGCGCGATGGTTTTAAGAGGACAGTTCAAAAATCCATGAGGGGCTGTTTACTTTCTCGGCAAGCTGTTAACCTTGGATGTCTGAACAGCGGAACCCAAGGGATGGAAGCGCCAATCATTGATGACGAATTGTGGACACTGATCGAACCGTTACTGCCGCCCCCCAAGCCCCGGCGCAAAGAGCATCGTGGTCGCCCACGCGTATCGGATCGGGCCGCGTTGAATGGCATCCTGTTCGTGTTGACAACCGGTCTGCGATGGAACTATCTGCCAACCGTATTGGGCTTTGGCTCCGGCCCGACCTGCTGTCGACGACTGAACGACTGGCGCAAAACAGGAGTATGGGATCGACTGCACGAACTGCTGCTCGACACGTTGCGCGAGGCCGGGCAGATCGATCTTTCATACGCTGCCGTCGATTCTTCGTCAGTACGAACTGTTGGGGCGGGCGAAAACTGGCCCGAACCCCACGGATCGCGCGCGACCCGGTTCCAAGCACCCCATCCTCGTAGATGCCAATGGCGTTCCCATCAGCGCCATCCTGACCGGCGCGAACCACAACGACGTCACCCAGTTGCTGCCGCTCGTCGACGCGATTCCCCCGATCCGCGGCGCGCGCGGCCGACCACTTCAGAGACCCAAGGTCATCTATGCCGATCGTGGTTACGATTCCGATCCGCATCGTCAACGATTGCGTGAACGCGGCATCAAACCGGTGATCGCAAGGCGCCGCACTGAACATGGCAGTGATCTGGGCAAATTTCGTTGGGTCGTTGAACGGACTCACTCGTGGCTCCAGAACTTCCGTCGTCTTCACATACGCTTCGATCGTCGAGCTGACATTCACGAAGCATTCTTGAAATTCGGCTGCGCCCTCGTCTGCTGGAACATCTTCAGGCGTACCGAGCAGTCTTTTTGAACTGGCCTCTAAGGGAGTTCGAAGCTGCTGTCGTGATTTTCTGTCGTGATTTCGCGAAACAGTCGGCTCGCCTGCCGCGCGCGGCGCGGCAGGCTCCAGTAATAGCAGCGGTAGCTGGCGCGGTCGTGCAGCGTGTCGTGGTGGCGCGTCGGGCCCCAATCGGCGGACTGCGCGACCAGCAGGATCTCGGCGGCCAGCGCGATCTCGTCCTCGCGCGGCGCGAAGGCGGCCACGATCACGGGGATCTGGGCGGGGTGGATGCTCCACTGGCCCGTATAGCCGAACTTCGTCGCGCGCACGCTGCGCATTGCCGGCCATCACGCCCATCTCGAGCTTGGCGCGGCGCACCAGCGGGTGGTCGAACTGGCCGGGCGAACGCATCGCGCTGTCGGGGATCGCGCCATGGTGGGCCGAGACGAAGTCCATCAGCCCGACGAAGCTGAGCGTGGAGACGGGGCCGGCAGCGCGGCGATCCGGGCCACTTGCTCGAGCGCGTCGTGCGTCTCGATTAGAGGCCAGTTCAAAAAGACTGCTCGGTATGCCTGAAGATGTTCCAGCAGACGAGGGCGCAGCCGAATTTGAAGAATGCTTCGTGAATGTCAGCTCGACGATCGAAGCGTATGCGAAGACGACGGAAGTTCTGGAGCCACGAGTGAGTCCGTTCAACGACCCAACGGAATTTGCCCAGACCACTGCCATGTTCAGTGCGGCGCCTTGCGATCACCGGTTTGATGCCGCGTTCGCGCAATCGTTGACGATGCGGATCGGAATCGTAACCACGATCGGCATAGATGACCTTGGGTCTCTGAAGTGGTCGGCCGCGCGCGCCGCGGATCGGGGGAATCGCGTCGACGAGCGGCAGCAACTGGGTGACGTCGTTGTGGTTCGCGCCGGTCAGGATGGCGCTGATGGGAACGCCATTGGCATCTACGAGGATGGGGTGCTTGGAACCGGGTCGCGCGCGATCCGTGGGATTCGGGCCAGTTTTTCGCCCGCCCCAACAGTTCGTACCGACGAAGAATCGACGGCAGCGTATGAAAGATCGATCTGCCCGACCTCGCGCAACGTGTCGAGCAGCAGTTCGTGCAGTCGATCCCATGCTCCTGCTTTGCGCCAGTCGTTCAGTCGTCGCCAGCAGGTCGGGCCGGAGCCAAAGCCCAATACGGTTGGCAGATAGTTCCATCGCAGACCGGTTGTCAACACGAACAGGATGCCATTCAACGCGGCCCGATCCGATACGCGTGGGCGACCAGGATGCTCTTTGCGCCGGGGCTTGGGCGGCGGCAGTAACGGTTCGATCAGTGTCCACAATTCGTCATCAATGATTGGCGCTTCCATCCCTTGGGTTCCGTTGTTCAGACATCCAAGGTTAACAGCTTGCCGAGAAAGTAAACAGCCCCTCATTGTTTTTTGAACTGGCCTCTTAGCACGTCGGCCGAGATCGGGCCGGTGATGCCGAGTTCGCGGCGGGTACCCTCGATGCGCACGTCGTCGCGCCGATGCGGATGGCTGCAGTCGTGGATGCACATGCCGGCGCGGCCGAAGCGGTTGGCCTCGTCGCCGAGTATGGCGGCCACCAGCTCGGCTTCGCGGCCGACCGCGGCGCTGTCCTCGCAGTCGAGCGTGACTTCGAACACCGGACCCAGTTCGGCCTGCAGCGCGAGCGACTTGCGCATCAGCTTTTCGCTGCCTGCGTAGTGATCGCAGTAGGGCACAGGATCGCGGGCGGCGAGGCACCGTCGAGAGGACTTTGGCGGGGGAGAGCGCGGGCATCGTGGTTACGCGTGGGATCGCAAGCATTCAAATTCGAACGGGCTCTGCGGTACCCCCCCTCGGGGGGGGGGCAGGCCTAGCGGGCAAAGCGCGTGCGGATCGAATACGAATCGGCCGGCTCCAGGGCCAAGCTCGCTTCGAGCTCGACTGGGTGCCGGCCGGCGCGGGACGGCGGCACGCACGATGCGCGTCCCCCGTCCCGGCGGGATTACTTCAGCAGGTGGGCGACGCCGTCGCGCTCCTCGAGCAGCTCGGCTAGCGTGCCGTCCATCTTCTCGCGCGAGAAGGCGTCGATTTCCAAGCCCTCGACGCGCTTGTACTCGCCGTTCTCGCAGGTCACCGGCACGCCGTAGATGATGTCCTCCGGGATGCCGTAGGAGCCGTCCGACGAGATGCCCATTGTGACCCAATTGCCGTTGGTGCCGAGCACCCAGTCACGCACGTGGTCGATCGCCGCATTGGCCGCCGAAGCCGCCGACGACAGGCCGCGCGTCTCGATGATCGCCGCGCCGCGCTTGCCGACGGTCGGAATGAAGGTGTCGCGATTCCAGACGTCGTCGTTGATCAGATTGAGCAGCGATTCGCCTTCGGCGCTCGCGAAGCGGAAGTCGGGGTACATCGTCGTCGAGTGGTTGCCCCAAACGGCTAGCTTCTCGATCGAGGTGACCGGCTTGCCCGATTTGGCGGTCAGTTGCGACAGCGCGCGGTTGTGGTCCAGGCGCAGCATCGCCGTGAAGTTCTTCTTCGGCAGGTCCGGTGCCGACTTCATGGCGATATAGGCGTTTGTGTTGGCCGGGTTGCCGACCACCAGCACCTTGACGTCGCGGCTGGCGACTTCATTCAGCGCGTCGCCCTGGACCGTGAAAATCTCGGCGTTGGCCGACAGCAGGTCCTTGCGCTCCATGCCCTGCGAACGAGGACGGGCACCGACCAGCAGTGCGACGTCGGCATCCTTGAAGGCGACCTTCGGATCGTCGGTGATCACGACGCCGGCGAGCAGCGGGAACGCGCAGTCGTCGAGCTCCATCACGACGCCCTTGACGGCGGCTTGGGCTTGCGGGAGGTCGAGCAGTTGCAGGATGATCGGCTGATCCTTGCCGAGTAGGTCGCCGTTCGCGATGCGGAACAGCAGCGAGTATGCGATTTGACCTGCTGCGCCGGTAACGGCAACGCGCTTTGCGGGCTTAGTCATGAGAAATCTCCAGGACGATGGGCGTGGGACGCGAGAAAAAGCGCCATTTTATGCGCGTTATGCGTCGCATTGCATTGAAGCGGTGCGCAGGAGACGCATCCGGCTCGGGCCGGCCCCAGGCGATCGGCCCGGAAGTCAGGCTGGGTGCGTTCCGGGGCGCTTCCTTGTTTGTCCCGGAGTGTAGAAGCGAGCTATGGCAAAGTCAAAAGGTATTTGATGTTTTATATAAGACAGAGTATTGCGGGAAAAATGTAGACGAAAAACTTGGCTTTGTGTTGAAATGCGCACCATGACATCCAACCAGGCGAACGCGGCGAATCCAAACGCCCCCGGCCGGGCCTCGGCCGACGGCGAGTCGACGCCTGCGCAGGCCTCGTCGCCAACCTTCAGCCCCTTATACCAGCAGATCAAGGCATTGATCACTCAGGGGCTGGAATCGGGCGAATGGAAGCCCGGCGAGATCATACCAAGCGAAGTGGAGCTCGCGGCGCGCTACAAGGTCAGCCAGGGCACGGTACGCAAGGCCATCGACGAGCTGGCGGCCGACAACCTGCTGGTGCGTCGGCAGGGCAAGGGCACCTTCGTGGCGACCCACAGCGAGGAGCGCGCGCAGTTCCGCTTCCTGCGCCTGCTGGCCGAGGACGGCGTCGCGCACCCGCACGTGAGCCGGCTGCTGGAATGCCGCCGCACCGGGGCACCGGCCGAGATCGCGCGGCAACTGGACCTGAAGCCGGCCGATCCGGTGGTGCAGGTGCGCCGGATGCTGGAGTTCGACGGCGTAGCCACCGTCCTCGACGAGATCTGTCTGCCGGGTGCGATGTTCCGCGGCCTGAGCTTTGATCGCCTGTCCGAATACAAGGGGCCGCTCTACGCGATGTTCGAGTCGGAGTTCGGCACGCGCATGATCCGCGCCACCGAGAAGGTCCGCGCGGTGGCCGCGGAACCGGCGGTGGCCAAACTGCTGTCGGTGTCCGAAGAATTTCCTTTGCTGTCGGTCGAACGCGTGTCTTATACCTATGGAGACCGTCCGGTCGAGGTGCGCCGCGGTTGGTATGTCACAACCGAGTATTACTATCAGAATGATCTGAGCTGATCGGATGATTGTAGGCCGTCGACTAACGGCCGCAATGCAGTGGGGAACGGGTTCGCGCCCACATGCGAAGCTCGTTTCGGGCCGCTTGTTTTTGCTGCGGTGTAATTGTCCTGAGTAGGCTTGCGCTGCAGCCCGACATAAAAAGGCGCTAATATGCTAAAATAGTCGATTAATGTGACTGTACATTAGGAGTCTAGCATGACTGAAGCAGTAAGAAAACCGAGGCCGGAGTATCGGAACATCGGCATCGGAGACATAACTCGCCATTATCGCCTGCCGATCGCGGGGCAACTCTCGATCTTCCATCGGATCAGCGGCGCGCTGCTGTTCCTGTCGCTTCCATTCCTGCTTTTCCTCTTCGACAAGAGCTTGACGTCCGAACTCAGCTTCGACGTCTTCAAGGCCTTCCTCTCCAACATCATCGTCAAGCTGGTCGTCCTCGTTCCGGCCTGGGCGTTCCTCCATCACTTCTGCGCCGGCATCCGCCACCTGCTGATGGACGTCAACCATGACGCCGTCACGAAGGAAAGCGGCAAGCGCACGGCCATCGTCGTGTTCGTCGTGTCGTTGGCGCTGACGCTGGTGTTCGCGCTCAAACTGTTCGGAGCATTCTAAGAAAATGGCAGGCAACAACCGAATCGGCTCGAAGCGCCTCGTGGTCGGCGCTCACTACGGTCTGCGCGACTGGCTCGCGCAACGGATCACCGGCGTCATCATGGCGGTCTACACTCTGATTTTGCTCGCCTGGTTCTTCACGGCGGGCGATTTCTCCTACGACGGCTGGGCATCGATCTTCGCGACGCAATGGATGAAGCTCGCGACCCTCGTCACGCTGCTGGCGCTGTTCTATCACGCCTGGGTCGGCATTCGCGATATCTGGATGGATTACGTGAAGCCGGTCGGCATGCGGTTGCTGCTGCAATCGCTGACGATCGTCTGGCTGCTCGCGTGCGCGGGCTACGCTGCCCAGATTCTCTGGAGAGTTTAAAAGAATGGCTGCAATCAATACTTCCCTGCCGCGTCGCAAGTTCGACGTGGTCATCGTCGGCGCGGGCGGCTCAGGGATGCGCGCCTCGCTGCAACTCGCGCGCGCGGGCCTGTTGGTCTGCGTGCTGTCGAAGGTGTTTCCGACGCGTTCGCACACGGTCGCCGCACAGGGCGGGATCGGTGCTTCGCTGGGCAACATGAGCGAAGACAACTGGCACTACCACTTCTACGACACGATCAAGGGTTCCGACTGGCTCGGCGACCAGGACGCGATCGAGTTCATGTGCCGCGAAGCGCCGAATGCCGTCTACGAGCTCGAGCACTTCGGCATGCCGTTCGACCGTAACGCCGACGGCACGATCTACCAGCGCCCGTTCGGCGGCCACACCGCGAACTACGGCGAGAAGCCGGTGCAGCGCGCCTGCGCAGCCGCCGACCGTACCGGCCACGCCCTGCTCCACACGCTGTACCAGCAGAACGTCGCGGCCAAGACGCAGTTCTTCGTCGAATGGATGGCGCTCGACCTGATCCGCGACGCGGACGGCGACGTGCTCGGCGTGACCGCCCTGGAAATGGAAACGGGCGACGTCTACATCCTCGAAGGCAAGGCCACGCTGTTCGCCACCGGCGGCGCGGGCCGGATCTTCGCGGCTTCGACCAATGCCTTCATCAACACCGGCGACGGCCTCGGCATAGCGGCCCGCTCGGGCATCGCGCTGCAGGACATGGAGTTCTGGCAGTTCCACCCGACCGGCGTGGTCGGCGCGGGCGTGCTGATCACCGAAGGCGTGCGCGGCGAGGGCGGCATTCTGCACAACTCGAACGGCGAGCGCTTCATGGAGCGCTACGCGCCGACCTTGAAGGATCTGGCGCCGCGCGACTTCGTCTCGCGCTCGATGGACCAGGAAATCAAGGAAGGCCGCGGCGTGGGCCCGAACAAGGACCACGTGCTGCTCGACCTGTCGCACATCGGCACCGAGACGATCATGAAGCGTCTGCCGTCGATCCGTGAGATCGCGCTGAAGTTCGCGAATGTCGACTGCATCAAGGAACCGATTCCGGTCGTGCCGACCATCCACTACCAGATGGGCGGCATCCCGACCAATATCCACGGTCAGGTGCTCGGTACCCCGAAGGGTCACGAGGACCCGATCAACGGCTTCTACGCCGTCGGCGAGTGCTCGTGCGTCTCGGTGCACGGCGCGAACCGACTGGGCACCAACTCGCTGCTCGACCTGGTGGTGTTCGGCCGCGCGTCCGGCAACCACATCGTCGAACACGTCAAGAAGCAGCGCGAGCACAAGCCGCTGCCGAAGGATGCGGCCGATTTGGCGCTCCCGCGCCTGGCCAAGCTCGACAGCTCGACCTCGGGCGAGTACGCGCAGAGCGTCGCCAACGAGATCCGCGGCTCGATGCAGAAGCATGCCGGCGTGTTCCGCACTTCGGCGCTGCTGGCCGAAGGCGTGCAGGATATCAAGAAGGTGGCGGAGCGTGCCCAGCACATCCACCTAAAGGACAAGTCGAAGGTGTTTAACACCACACGCGTCGAGGCGCTCGAAGTGGCGAACCTGATCGAGGTGGCGCGTGCCACGATGGTGTCGGCCGAGGCCCGCAAGGAAAGCCGCGGCGCGCATGCGCAGGACGACTTCCCGCATCGCGACGACGAAAACTGGGTGCGTCATACTCTGTGGTTCAGCGAAGGCGATCGTCTCGACTACAAGCCGGTGCACATGCAGCCGCTGACGGTCGAATCTGTCCCGCCCAAGGCACGTACGTTCTAAGCCGAATCCAGAGGAATCTGACCATGGCAAAACGCATTTTCGAACTCTATCGTTACGATCCGGACAAGGACGCGGCGCCGCGCATGCAGACGTACGCACTCGAGCTCACGCATGAGCGCATGCTGCTCGACTCGCTCGTCAAGCTCAAGGAAGTCGACGAAACGCTGTCGTTCCGTCGCTCCTGCCGCGAAGGCGTGTGCGGCTCGGACGCGATGAACATCAACGGCAAGAACGGCCTGGCCTGCCTGACGAACCTGAACGAGCTGCCGCAGAAGATCGTGCTGCGCCCGCTGCCGGGCCTACCGGTGGTGCGCGACCTGATCGTCGACATGACGCACTTCTTCAACCAGTACCACTCGATCAAGCCGTTCCTGATCAACGACACGCCGCCGCCCGAGAAGGAGCGCCTGCAGTCGCCGGAAGAGCACGAGGAGCTCGACGGCCTCTACGAGTGCATCCTGTGCGCCAGCTGCTCGACCTCGTGCCCGAGCTTCTGGTGGAACCCGGACAAATTTGTCGGCCCGGCCGGCCTGCTACAGGCCTACCGCTTCATCGCCGACAGCCGCGACGAAGCCACCGCCGAGCGCCTCGACAATCTCGAGGACCCGTACCGTCTGTTCCGTTGCCATACGATCATGAACTGCGTCGACGTCTGCCCGAAGGGCCTGAACCCGACCAAGGCGATCGGCAAGATCAAGGAATTGATGGTTCGCCGCGCGGTCTGAGCTGATGCGACATGTCTGAACAGTCGCACCAGTCCGACCCGCACCGCCGCGCGCGCCTTCGCTGGCGCGCGCGGCGCGGTCTGCTGGAGAACGATCTCATTATCGAGCGTTTCTTCAGCCGATACGAGCATGACCTTACCGATACCGATGTAGGCACCTTGACCCGCCTGCTCGAACTAACCGACAACGACCTGATGGACTTGCTGTTCGCGCGCAGGGAACCGGAAGCCGACCTTGCCGGCCCGGATGTTTACCGGCTGCTGGAGATGCTGCGCAGCGTGTGAGAGCGCCGCGCCCGTTATCGAATACCGTTTCTATTTTCGATTGAGGATGTGCCATGACCCAATCTGATGTTAAAGCCACGCTATCGTTCAGCGACAACTCGCCGCGCGTCGAGCTGCCGATCTACAAGGGCACGATGGGCCCGGACGTGATCGACATCCGCAAGCTGTACGGCCAGACCGGCAAGTTCACGTACGACCCGGGCTTCATGTCCACGGCGTCGTGCAATTCGGCGATCACGTACATTGACGGGGACAAGGGCGAGCTGCTATACCGCGGTTACCCGATCGACAATCTCGCGCAGAACGCCGACTTCCTCGAGACCTGCTACCTGCTGCTCAAGGGCGAGCTGCCGAACGTTGCCCAGAAGAAGGAATTCGTCGAGACCGTCACGAAGCACACGATGGTCCACGAGCAGATCCACTTCTTCTTCCGCGGCTTCCGTCGCGACGCGCACCCGATGGCGATCCTGGTCGCTGCGGTGGGGGCGCTGTCGGCGTTTTACCACGACTCGCTCGACATCAACGATCCGCGTCACCGTGAAGTCTCGGCGATCCGCATGATCGCCAAGCTGCCGACGCTGGTCGCGATGGCCTACAAGTACAGCATCGGCCAACCCTTCGTCTATCCGAAGAACGAACTCTCGTACAGCGCGAACTTCATGCACATGATGTTTTCGAACCCGTGCGAGGAGTACAAGGTCAACGACGTGCTGGTTCGCGCGCTCGACCGCATTCTGATCCTGCACGCCGACCACGAGCAGAACGCCTCGACCTCGACGGTCCGCCTGGCGGGTTCCTCGGGTGCCAACCCGTTCGCGTGTATCGCGGCCGGTATCGCCTGTCTGTGGGGCCCGGCGCACGGCGGCGCCAACGAAGCTGCGCTGAACATGCTCGAGCAGATCGGTTCGCCGGACAACATCCCCGAGTTCATCAAGCAGGTGAAGGACAAGCACTTGGGCGTGAAGCTGATGGGCTTTGGTCACCGCGTCTACAAGAACTACGACCCGCGCGCCAAGCTGATGCGCGAGACCTGCTACGAAGTGCTGAACGAACTGGGCCTGCACCACGACCCGCTGTTCAAGCTCGCCATGCATCTCGAGAAGATCGCGCTGGAAGACGAATACTTCGTGTCGCGCAAGCTGTACCCGAACGTCGACTTCTACTCGGGCATCGTCCAGCGCGCGCTGGGCATCCCGACCTCGATGTTCACCTGCATCTTCGCGATGGCGCGTACCGTCGGTTGGATCGGCCAGTGGAACGAGATGATCGGCGATCCGGAGCAAAAGATCGGTCGTCCGCGTCAGCTGTTCATCGGCTCCATGTCGCGCGAAGCGACCGCGATCGACAAGCGTGCCTGATCGGCACCTGTCGGCAGCCTAGCGTTCCGTTCCGCTGATTCGAGAACAAAATCTGTCTAGCTTTTCGACGATGGAATCGGCGGTTGCACTCCAGATGAACGGCTTTTAGCTTTCGTTGTAGTGTGTATCGGATCCAGTTGTTTAGACACGATTTTGCGATCAGCCGGCAAGTGGCAAGAGCGCTGCCTGACGGGCTTCGAAGGGGGACTTGAATCCAGTTTTTTTTCGAGACGCCATTCGCGATTGTATCGATCCCTGAACGCGACGGCGGCAGCACGAACTTCTTCAACGTTGTTGAACAGACGCCCGCGGATAGCCTGCTTCTTCATGGTCCGATTGAAACGCTCGGCGACGCCGTGGGTCTGCGGCTCGGCAACGGAGGCGTAGCTCGGCGTACCCCCCAGAACTTGATTTGGGCGTGGAAGTCGTCCGACGTGTACTGCGAGCCGTGACCATTCGCATGGACAGTCCGCTGCCGGCGTCAGCTTCGACCGATCCGAACTGCTCATGCACCCTTTGGCTGATTGGCTTCAGTGTGGCAAAGCGGTCGCCCACCTGGATGCCCACGCACGCTGCGTCGCAATTATCGGCCGCAGCGGAGATCCAGACCAGGCCCTCATCGACGGTTTGAACTTTGGCACCATCGGCGCTTCACATCTCGTAAGAGGCGGTTTCATAAAGACTGATCGGCCCGGCGCAGGATATTTCAGCAGATCAGGCAGCAACCGAGTTTGAGGAACGCGCCGTGAATGTCAGCGCGGCGCTCGAAACGAATGCGGAGACGGCGGAAGTGATGCAGCCAGGCGTGTGTGCGTTCGACGACCCAGCAATATTTGTCAAGGCCACTGCCATGTTCGGTACGGCGCTTGGCGATTACCGGCTCGATACCGCGATCACGCAACGCTCGTCGATGCCGCTCGGAGTCGTAACCACGATCGGCGTAGACCACACGGGGTCTGCTCAGTGGGTGGCCGCGCAATCTGCGAATCGGCGGAAGCGCATCGATCAGCGGCAGCAATTGCGTAACGTCGCTGACGTTCGCGCCGGTCAGGATCGCGGCGCGCGGGGTGCCGTAGGCGTCGGTGACGATGTGGTGCTTGGAACCGGGTCGCGCGCGATCGGTAGGGTTTGGTCCAGTTTTGGGCCTGCCCCAACGGCGCGAATCGATGATGAATCGACGGCGGCTTGTGAGAAGTCGATCTGGTTGGCTGCGCGCAGCTTTGCAAGTGGGTAGCTCGTGCAAGCGATCCCATACGCCGGCTGCTTGCCAATCGCGCAGCCGTCGCCAACATGTCACGCCCGAGCCGCATCCCATCTCGGCTGGCAGGTCGCGCCAGCGTAGTCCGGAACAGGATGCCGGTCAGCGCGGCGCGATTCGAAACAGGCAGGCGGCCCGGGTGCTTCTCGCTCCGCGGTTGGGGGGGCGGCAGCAACGGATCGATCAGTGTCCACAATTCATCGTCGATGATCGGCTTGCCCATCTCCTTGGTCTCGGTTGTTCCGATGCCTGAGGTTAACAAGCTCGCCGCGAAAGTTAACAGTCCCAATTGGCCTTTTTGAAACCGTCTCTTAGGTCGAGGCGCGCCCATGCCTGGTGCGCCCCTTCACCGACGAACGGTGCACGAGCCAGACCGACACGGATCGCCTCGAGCAGCTGGCGGTCCGACGCCTTGCGCTTCGGATCGCGTCGCATGGGAGCAAGCTAGGCGAGGTTGCTCAGTGCCCTGGCACGCTCGGCATAGATCGTCGCGCGCGGAAAATTGAGCGCCTGGTACCCCCCCGCTGCAATCCTAAGAGGGCCAGTTCAAAAAGCCTGCTCGGTACGCCTAAAGATGTTCCAGCAGACGAGGGCGCAGCCGAATTTGAAGAATGCTTCGTGAATGTCAGCTCGACGATCGAAGCGTATGCGAAGACGACGGAAGTTCTGGAGCCACGAGTGAGTCGATTCAACGACCCAACGGAATTTGCCCAGACCACTGCCATGTTCAGTGCGACGCCTTGCGATCACCGGTTTGATGCCGCGTTCGCGCAATCGTTGACGATGCGGATCGGAATCGTAACCACGATCGGCATAGATGACCTTGGGTCTCTGAAGGGGTCGGCCGCGCGCCCCGCGGATCGGGGGAATTGCGTCGACGAGCGGCAGCAACTGGGTGACGTCGTTGCGGTTCGCGCCGGTCAGGATGGCGCTGATGGGAACACCATTGGCATCTACGAGAATGGGATGCTTGGAACTGGGTCGCGCGCGATCCGTGGGGTTCGGGCCAGTTTTTCGCCCGCCCCAACAGTTCGTACCGACGAGGAATCGACGGCAGCGTATGAAAGATCGATCTGCCCGGCCTCGCGCAACGTGTCGAGCAGC
>JAYFRX010000040.1:0-12754 GCA_040946945.1 Burkholderia sp.
CTCGCATTGCGCTTCGTTGCCGTACTGCTCCTGAAATTCTTTCATCGACAGACCGGCCTGAAACTGGATTCTGTTCATGGGCATGGCGCACGCTCCGTAAGCATCTGGCAAACGATACTTGATTTCACGACTGCTTCGGAGTCAAGTAACTAATCAGGAATCCGTAAGAGCGGGTTTTCTTTGGGTGCGAGAGGGCAGGGGCGCTCAGGCCACGCGCTCGTCGCTGCGCGATTCGTCGTCGCCGTCGTCGTCGATCAGGTCACGGCCGTGCTGCTTGGCCAGCAGGTCGCGATAGAGGCCCGGGCGGTTGCGCAGCTCCTCGGGCGAGCCGTCGTCGATCACCTTGCCGGTGCTCATCGCGATAATCCGGTCGAAGTTGCGCAGCGTCGAGAGCCGGTGTGCGATCGCAATGACCGTGCGGCCCACCATCAGCCGGTCGAGCGCGGCCTGGATCGCCTCTTCGGAGGCGCTGTCGAGCGCCGAGGTGGCTTCGTCGAGCAGCAGGATCGGCGCGTCCTTGAGAATCGCGCGTGCGATCGCGATGCGCTGGCGCTGGCCGCCCGAGAGCTTCACGCCGCGGTCACCGACCACGGTGTCGTAACCGTCCGGCATGGCCTCGATGAACTCGCTGCAGCGCGCGTCGCGTGCGGCGGCCAGCACTTCCTCGCGGCTCGCATCAGGCCGACCGTAGGCGATGTTCTCGTAGATCGAGCGGTGCAGCAGCGAGATGTCCTGCGGTACCAGGGCGATCTGCTGGCGCAGGCTGTCCTGGGTGATCGCGGCGATGTCCTGGCCGTCATCGACCTTGATCGCGCCGCCCTGCACGTCGTAGAAGCGCTGCAACAGCGCCAGCACGGTCGACTTGCCGGTGCCCGATTTGCCGATCAGGCCGACCCGCTGGCCGGCCTCGATGCGCAGGTCGAAGTGGTTGAGGATCGGACGGCGATGCGGGTAGGCGAAGGTGACGCGATTGAATTCGACGCGGCCGCCGTGCGACTTCAGCTCGACGGCATCCGAGCGGTCCGGCATGTCGTGCGGCTCGAGGATGGTCTGCACCGCCTCGGCCAGACGCGCGATGTGCTGGGTCACGTCCACCAGCGCCACCGCCAGGTCGCGCGTGCCGTGCAGGATGGTGAAGCCGAGCGAGCTGACCAGCACGATGTCGCCCGAGGTCGCCTTGCCCTGATCCCAGAGCAGCAGCGTCCAGCCCAGCAGGCTGGCCGACAGCATGGCGGTGATCACCGCATGCAGCAGGCGCAGCTTCTCCAGGTAGAGCAGGCTCTGCTGGCGCGCGTCCATCTCGGCTTTGACGGTCTGGCCGAAGCGCTTCTGCTCGCGCAGCGTCATGCCGAAGGCCCGCACTAGGGCCATGTTGCTTATCACGTCGACCAGCTCGCCGTCTACCGCCGCTGCCTTGGTGGCGAACGTGTGGTGGCGCGCTGAGCCGCGTCCGGCCAGCTTGAACAGCGCCACGGCCAGGATCGCCGAGGCGGTGAACAGGCCCAGCGCCATCAGCGGGTTGACCACGATGATCATTACGATCGCGCCCATCACCGCGATGCACGGCGGCAGCACGTTCCAGGCCATGGTGTTCTCGGACGTGTAGACCGCGTTCGAGGTGGCGGTGATGCGGCTGGCGAGCGTGCCCGGCTGTTTCTCCGCGTAGTAGGTGGGCGAGTGGCCGCTCAGGTACTGGAACAGGTCGCGGCGCAGATCGCCGGTGACCGCCACGAAGGTATGCGCGGCGAACCAGCCGCCGACGCGCCAGAGCAGGTTGTCGGCCGCGATCAGGGCGATCAGCAGCGCGAACGCGTCCCACAGCGGGCCTGGGTGGTGGCGACCGTTGGCCAGCATGTCGATCAGGTGCTTGATCGCGTATTGCGAGCCGAGCGCGCAGCCGACCGCGGCCAGCACGCTGGCCAGCACGATCAGGTGGGCGACGGGATGCTTGCGGATATATCGAAACAGAAACGCAAGGGGACGGCTCGCATAGCTCGAGAGCTTCGCGTTGTGGGCGTTGCGCTGGGAAGGTGTGAGAGCTTCCAAAATGTGTGCGTGTGGTCGAACGGAGGTTGAGCGGGGCGTGGGTGTGTCGCGCGCCGCGATGGTCCGCGATGCGGACGAAAGCCGGCATTGTAAACAAGCCAAGCCCGACGTTTGTGCCGTACGATCGCATCCGGTCTACAGTCTGTGATTCATTTTGGGATAAAATCTGGCGGCTAGCACTCTTTCCGCGCGGCTTGCGCGGACGTCGGTCGGTCGGCAAAACGAAAGGCGACGCCGACCTTAAAGGTGGGTGACGCAGCGCCGCCCGTGATGGTCCTACTCTAATGCCGCCTTGAAAAGCCAAGGGTTGCAAAATGTTGCGTCTTTGTAACAAGGTAAATTCTTTGAAATGTTCCGCGCCGGCCCAAGCTTTCGGTCAGATAATGCGTCTCGGGCTAACCTCGATTCATGAGTCATTTTTACAGGGAAGCCGGCAGCGGTTCCGGACCGCGCAGGAATTTTTACGGGATGCTGTCAACGCGGTACGCTGAGATCCGTTGAATGCAAGTGCGCCGTCAGTCGACGCGGTGCCTCGATGCCGCGAGCCGGTGGTGGGTTCCCTCACTTTTTGCACCATGTCCGACTCGCCGGACGGCAGGGCTTATGGCCCCTTTAGTCTGATTTTTTAGGAGTTTCCCAGATGCGAATCGCTCAAATCGCTCCGTTGCACGAGGCGGTTCCCCCTAAGCTCTACGGTGGTACCGAACGCGTGGTGTCCTACCTGACCGAGGCACTGGTCGAGATGGGCCATGACGTGACGCTGTTTGCGAGCGGTGATTCGCAGACCTCGGCGAAGCTCGAAGCCTTCTGCCCGCAGGCGCTGCGCCTGGATCCGACCATCCGCGACGTGATGGCACCCCACATGCTGCTGCTGGAAGAAGTGCGCCGCGGCGCCGACGAGTTCGACGTGCTGCACTTCCACATCGACTACTACCCGTTCTCGTTGTTCTCGCGCCAGCCGGTGCCGCATGTCACGACCATGCACGGCCGCCTGGACTTGCCGGAACTGCAGCCGATCTTCAATACCTTCAACACCGTTCCGGTGGTTTCGATCTCGGACAACCAGCGCATTCCGCTGCCGCAGGCGAACTGGCAGCCGACCGTCTACCACGGCCTGCCGGAAAACCTGTTGACGCCGCCGAAGAACGCCAAGCCAAGCTACCTGGCCTTCCTGGGCCGCATTTCGCCGGAAAAGCGCGTCGAGACGGCAATCCGCATTGCCGAGCAGGCCGGTATGCCGATTAAGATCGCGGCCAAGCTGGACAAGGCCGACCGCGCCTATTACGAAGAGAAGATTAAGCCACTGTTCGCGCTGCCGCACGTCGAGTGCATCGGCGAGATCAACGAATCGCAGAAGGCCGAGTTCCTCGGTAACGCGCACGCGCTGCTGTTCCCGATCGACTGGCCGGAGCCTTTCGGCCTGGTAATGATCGAGGCGATGGCCTGCGGCACGCCGGTGATCGCGTTCAAGCGCGGCTCGGTGCCGGAAGTGATCGACAACGGCGTGTCGGGCTTCGTGGTCGAGGACGAGATCTCGGCCGTGGCCGCCGTCAAGCGCCTGCACACGCTGCCGCGCGAGCAGGTTCGCGGCGCGTTCGAGTCGCGCTTCTCGTCGAAGGTGATGGCCGCCAACTACATCAAGGTCTACGAAGAGTTGCTGCGCCAGAGCCGCCGCACGGTGCTGCGCGAAGTCAACGCCAACTAAGCGCGGTCCTTTCGACGTCGGTCTCGACGCCCTGCCGCGTGCGGGCCCGGCCAACGCCGTGCGGGATGCCGCCCGCTCCGGTGCCGGCCGGGGGTGCCGTATCCGGGCCGCGCGGCCCGGCGAAACGCCGTCGACCCGTGGGGTTGCCGCATCGGCGGGCAGGTCAGGCCCTTCTATATCGATGTGCTGAGGCGCACCGTGGTGGGCTGGATGGAAAGCCCCAAGGTTGGCGAGCTCGCGCAGAGAGCTATTGTTGAAAGTGGTGTACGGCGGGCAGACGGAATTTTGAGAAGGCGGTGTCGGTTTAGCTGAGAATGTTGCGTGTCAGGGGCACAGCCAGCGAACCCGGCGGGGAGCTGGAACCGACCACCAGAAAAAGTCTACAAAAGAAGCGAATAGCGGTAAAGTAGAAACGAAGCGCGAGCTCGACGAGCTAATCCGGTAGGGTGCGCGACAGATTGTGGCGGCTCCGGTTTTTCTAGACACAGATTTGGGGTACGTGTCATCCAAACTGGATTGTCTGAGATGTTGAAAAAAGTGGACATGCGTGTACCGGATCCGGTTGTTTAGACACGATTTTGCGATCAGGCGGCAAGTGGCAAGAGCGGTGCCTGACGGGCTCCGAGGGGTGTCTTGAAGACCAGTTTTTCGAGACGCCATTCACGATTGTATCGGTCCTTGAACGCGACGGCGACAGCACGAACTTCTTCAACGTGGTTGAACAGCCGTCCGTGGATGGCTTGCTCCTTCATGGTCCGATTGAAACGCTCGGCGCCGCCGTGGGTCTGCGGCTCAGCGACGAAGGCGCAGCTCGGCGTAATCCCCCAGAACTTGAGCGGGGCGCGGAAATCGTCCGACCTGTACTGCGAGCCGTGATTCATTCGCAGGGACAGTCCGCGGCCGGCATCAGCTTCGACCGATCCGAACTGCTCGCGCACCCCTTGGCTGATTGGCTCCAGTGCGGCAAAGCGGTCGCCCACTTTGGTGACGTGGATGCCAACACACGCCGCGTCGCAATGATCAACCGTAGCGAAGATTCAGACAGGCCCTCATCGACGGTTTAAACCTTGGCGCCATCGGCGCCCCACATCTCGTTAGGCCGATCAGTCGTCATTCGACCATCGTGAGCATTGGGCGGGTTTCTTGCGGTTGCCGATGGGGCGAAAGCAGGTCCTGTTCGCGCGCATCAGCAGCGAGACATGGGCGCGGGACACGCGGATGTCGTCCTGAATGCGCAAGCGTGCCCAGACCTTGCGCGGCCCCCTTCGCCGACGAACGGCGTGCGAGTCAGATCGGCGCGAACAGCTGCGAGCAGCTCGTGATCGGGCACCTTGAGCTTTGGGCCACGTCGGACAAAGGCAAGTGGAGTGACCTTGTTGAGCGCCCTGGCGCGCTCGTCATAGATCGTGGAGCGCGGCAAGTCGAGCACCTGGCATACCCGTTGCAATCCGAAGGGTTTGCCTGTCGCGGAGATCGTGTGGCTCATGTCGACGAGCTCCTGGCGATCAAAGCGCGGCGCTCCTGCCGCTCGCGCTCCATACGCAGAATTTCGACCTCCATGGGCAGTTGGCCGACGCGATGCACGGCTTCCTTGAGCGTGACTTCCAACGAATCGGTCTGGCGCGACTTCAGACCGGCTTCGATGCCTGCCAGGGCGAGTTTACGCCATTGTTCGAGCTCGGCGAGCGTAACGCCAACTTCGCGAGACACCGCGTCAATCGATTCGCCGCGCAGCAAGCTCAGGACGGACGGCGCGTTTTCGTCCGACGGACCAGCGCTTGAATTCGGCGGCGCTGGCGGTGTCTACCTTCGTCAACATCTCAGACACCAGTTTGGATGCGTTTTACCCCAAATCTGTGTCTAGAAAAAACCGGAGCCGCCGCACTCAACAAGGTCACCCCACTTGCCCCTGTCCGACGTGGCCCGAAGCCCAAGGTGCCCGATCACGAGCTGCTCGCAGCTGTTCGCGCCGATTTGACTCGCACGCCGTTCGTCGGCGAAGGGGCGTGCAAGGTCTGGGCACGCTTGCGCATTCAGGACGACATCCGCGTGTCCCGCGCCCGTGTCTCGCCGCTGATGCGCGCGAACACGGCCTGCTTTCGCCCCATCGGCAACCGCAAAAACCGCCCAATGCTTACGATGCTCGAATGACGACTGATCGGCCTAACGAGATGTGGGGCGCCGATGGGGCCAAGGTTCAAACCGTCGATGAGGGCCTGGTCTGGATCTTCGCTGTGGTTGATCATTGCGGCGCGACGTGTGTTGGCATCCACGTCACCAAAGTGGGCGACCGCTTTGCCGCACTGGAGCCAATCAGCCAAGGGGTGCGCGAGCAGTTCGGATCGGTCGAAGCTGATGCCGGCCGCGGACTGTCCCTGCGAATGGATCACGGCTCGCAGTACAGGTCGGACGATTTCCGCGCCCTGCTCAAGTTCTGGGGGATTACGCCGAGCTACGCCTTCGTCGCTGAGCCGCAGACCCACGGCGGCGCCGAGCGTTTCAATCGAACCATGAAGGAGCAAGCCATCCACGGACGGCTGTTCAACCACGTTGAAGAAGTTCGTGCTGCCGCCGTCGCGTTCAAGGACCGATACAATTGCGAATGGCGTCTCACAAAACTGGGCTTCAAGACACCCCTCGAAGCCCGTCAGGCAGCGCTCTTGCCACTTGCCGACTGATCGAAAAATTTTGTCTAAACAACCGGATCCGGTACAGGTTTTGACGCCGGTTTTGATTGAAATAAAATATTTATGAAAGAATATTAAAATATTTTGGAGGGATTTGGCTGAACGCCGTAACACGCCAGGATCGTGTTTAAAATGTCAAATTTAAGAAAATTTTTATTTGTCAAGCCCCTCTTAAAGCTGTTTGATTGATGTGGCCCCCATTTTTTAAGCGAAATTAAACGAAAAAAACTCAATAAAATCAATTTTTTTGTTTATCGAAAAAATGCAACAGAATGTTGCAATGCAAAACGTCCCACTTACCCTTATCGTCGTTCAAGCGGCGCGGTGTGGTCGTTATTGTTACATAGTTTTCGATTAAATTACACTTCGGGTGTTTCGTCGTTTTGAGCGGCCTAACATTACAAATATTTCTTTTCTTTCGTATCGGTCGAACGACTCTCTGACCGAGCTTTCATAGAAGGTTTTGCTGCCATGCAATCTGTACCATTCCTGAGCTTCGCGATCTGGACACCGATCGTGTTCGGCGTGGCCATTCTGCGCATCGGATCGGGTTGCTATCCGCATCGGGCTCGGTGGCTCGCGCTGGTGGGCGCGATCGTCGGCCTGCTGGTGACCGTGCCGCTCGTCGCCGGCTTCGACGCACACAACATTGCGGCTCAGTTCGCCGAATACAAGCCCTGGCTGTTGGCGTTCGGTTCGGCATGGCGGATGGGCGTGGACGGGCTGTCGCTGTGGCTGGTGGTGCTGTCGGCCTTCACCACCCTGGTGATTGTGATCGCCTCCTGGGAATCGGTGACTACTCGCGTGGCCCAGTACCACGGCTCTTTCCTGATCCTGTCGGGCCTGATGATCGGCGTGTTCACATCGCTCGACGGCATGCTGTTCTTCATTTTCTTCGAGGCCACGCTGATCCCCCTGTTCGTGCTGATCGGCACCTGGGGCCATGCGAACCGCGCCTACGCGGCCATCAAGTTCTTCTTCATCTCGTTCGCCGGCTCGCTGCTGATGCTGGCCGCGATGCTCTACCTGTTCGGCGTGACCCACACGTTCGACATGGCGGTCTGGCATAAGACCCATCTCGGCTTCACGCCGCAGCTGCTGGTGTTCCTCGGCTTCTTGGCGGCCTTCGCAGTGAAGGTGCCGATGTGGCCGGTGCATACCTGGCTGCAGGACGTCTACACCGACGGCCCGACCGGTGCCGCAGTGTCGCTGGGGATGATCAAGATCGGCGGCTACGGCTTCTTGCGCTTCGCCCTGCCGATCACGCCCGACGCCGCCCACTACCTAGCGCCCATGATGATCGGCCTGTCGCTGATCGCGGCGGTCTATGCCAGCCTGCTGGCGCTGGCGCAGAAGGACATGGCCAAGATGCTGGCCTACTCGGCGGTCGCCCACATGGGCCTGGTCACGCTTGGCGTGTTCGTGTTCGACCAGATAAGCATCACCGGCGCGATCGTGCAGATGATTTCCTACGGCTTCGTGGCCGGCGCGATGTTCCTCTGTGTGGGCGCGCTCTACGATCGCACCAAGACGCGCACAATCGGCGAATACAGCGGGGTAGTCAACACCATGCCACGCCTGGCGCTGTTCGCCGTGCTGTTCGCGATGGCCAACGTCGGCCTGCCGGGCACCTCGTGCTTCGTCGGCGAATTTCTGGTGATCATGGGCGCGGTGCGTGTGAACTTCTGGATCGGCGCGATCGCCGCGCTGACCTTGATCCAGAGCGTGGCCTACACGCTCTGGATGCTCAAGCGGGTGATTTTTGGCGCGATCAAGCACGAGCGCGTCGACAAGCTGATCGATCTGAGCCGCCGCGAGTCGGTGGTGTTCGCGGCCCTGGCCGTGATCGTGCTCGTGATCGGGATTTATCCGAAGCCGTTCACCGACGTGATCGACCCGGCCGCCGCCAGCATCGTCGCGCAGCTCGAGCAGCGCGCCAATGCGGCCCAGGACGGCTCGGGTGCGCCGGCGGCTTCCAACCATCAGCGTTCAGACGGAGGCGCGCACGCCGACCTAATCGTCGATGCCGGGCCCGGCTCTCAGGGGGGGCGGTGGTGTGCTATCGTCCGCGGGCTGCCACGGGCGACGGCCGACAAAGTTGCGTGATGTGGCAACGTGTCGCACGGTGAGTTTTCGTAAGAATCATTTGCTAGGATTCACCGCTTTTTCCCACTCCAATGGCTTTATGATGCGATCGCTTGCGCGAATAGCGGCATAGCCGGTTCGCACCAATCGACCACGCGCAAAATCAGGCAAATGTGATGAATAGAAAGGCATTTAGAAGCATATTGCTTTTATTGGGTGCCGGATTGCTTGTCTGCCTATCCGGTTGCAACTTTGACGTACTGGACCCGAAGGGCAGCGTCGGGGCCGCAGAGAAGTCGCTGATCTGGACTTCGACGTGGGTCATGCTGATCGTCGTGATTCCGGTGATCGTCCTCACGCTGTTGTTCGCGTGGCGCTATCGCGCGTCGAACAGCAGTGCGACGTATGCACCGAAATGGGCGCATTCGAACGCGATCGAAGTCGTGATCTGGACGGTTCCGACGTTGATTATTCTGTATCTTGGCATCCTCACCTGGACTTCGACGCACGAGCTGGATCCGTACAAGCCGCTCGAGTCGAATGTGAAGCCGATCAACCTCGAAGTCGTCGCGCTCGACTGGAAGTGGCTGTTCATCTACCCGGATCTGGGTATTGCCTCGGTGAACCAGCTCGCGATTCCTGTCGGTACGCCGGTCAACTTCCGCATCACGTCGGATTCGGTGATGAACTCGTTCTTCATCCCGCAGCTCGGCACCCAGGTGTACGCGATGGCCGGCATGCAGACGCGTCTGCACCTGATTGCCGACCACGCAGGCGACTATGCTGGCCTGTCTGCCAACTACAGCGGCAAGGGCTTTTCGGACATGAAGTTTCGCACGCTGGCCACCTCGCAGGCCGACTTCGACGCGTGGGTCCAGAATATCAAGGCTACGCCGCAGCGCCTGGACATGACCGAGTACGCGAGCGTCGCCAAGCCGAGCGAAAAGGATCCGGTCCGCTTCTTCTCGACCGTCGATCCGCGCCTGTTCAATAACATCGTTGGCAAGTACAACAACGGCCACGTCATGGAATTCAATGATGCGTCGTGCAGTACGACGAAGGGGTAAGCATGTTCGGAAAACTTACACTCGACGCGATTCCGTATCACGAGCCGATCCTCGTGATCACGGCGCTCGGCGTCGGCGTCGTCGGGGCGCTGGTGCTGGGCCTCGTGACTTACTTCGGTAAGTGGAAATATCTCTGGACCGAGTGGCTGACGAGCGTCGACCACAAGCGTCTGGGCGTGATGTACATCGTAGTCGCCCTGATCATGCTGCTGCGCGGCTTCGCCGACGCGATCATGATGCGTATCCAGCTGGCCTTCGCGTACGACGCGCCGGGCTATCTCCCGCCGCACCACTACGACCAGATCTTCACCGCGCACGGCGTCATCATGATCTTCTTCATGGCGATGACCTTCATGGTGGGCCTGATGAACCTGGTGGTGCCGCTGCAGATCGGCGCGCGCGACGTGGCCTTCCCGTTCCTGAACTCGCTCTCGTTCTGGATGACGGCAGTCGGCGCGGTGCTGCTGATGATCTCGCTGTTCATCGGCGAATTCGCGCAGACCGGCTGGTTGGCCTATCCGCCGCTCTCGGAGCTGCAGTTCAGTCC
Source organism: Burkholderia sp. (assembly GCA_040946945.1). Classification (GTDB taxonomy): domain Bacteria; phylum Pseudomonadota; class Gammaproteobacteria; order Burkholderiales; family Burkholderiaceae; genus Burkholderia. Next base: position 10,138 of record JAYFRX010000040.1, read on the forward strand.
AGGGGTAGGGGTAGACTACTACCTGTGGGCCTTGCAGATCTCGGGTGTCGGCACGCTGCTGACCGGCGTAAACTTTTTCATGACCATCGTCAAGATGCGCCCGCCCGGCATGACGCTGATGAAGATGCCGGTGTTTACCTGGACCGCGCTCTGCACCAACGTGCTGATCATGGCCGCGTTCCCGATCCTGACCGTCACGCTGGCGCTGCTCGGCCTCGACCGTTACCTCGGGATGCACTTCTTCACGAATGACGGCGGCGGCAACGCCATGCTGTACCTGAACCTGATCTGGGCCTGGGGTCACCCCGAGGTGTACATCCTGATCCTGCCGGCGTTCGGCGTGTTCTCGGAAGTCGTGTCGACCTACGCCAAGAAGCCGCTGTTCGGCTATAAGACGATGGTCTACGCCACCTGCGCGATCATGGTCCTGTCCTTCATCGTGTGGCTGCACCACTTCTTCACGATGGGTTCGGGTGCCGACGTCAACGCGTTCTTCGGCATCGCCACGATGGTCATCGCGATCCCGACCGGCGTGAAGATTTTCAACTGGCTGTTCACAATCTACCGCGGCCGCCTGGAATTCACCGCGCCGATCCTCTGGACGCTGGGCTTCATGATCACTTTTACGGTCGGCGGCATGACCGGTGTGATGATGGCGATCTCGGGCGCCGACTTCGTGCTGCACAACAGCCTGTTCCTGATCGCTCACTTCCACAACGTGATCATCGGCGGCGTGCTGTTCGGCTACCTGGCGGGCTTCAACTACTGGTTCCCGAAGGCCTTCGGCTTCAAGCTCAACGAGAAGCTTGGCAAGTGCGCTTTCTGGTTCTGGCAGATGGGCTTCATCTTCGCCTTCACGCCGCTGTACGTGCTCGGCTTCATGGGCGTGACGCGTCGTCTGAACCACTACGACAATCCGGCATGGCATCCGTGGATGCTGGTCGCGCTGTTCGGCGCGGTGCTGGTGCTGATCGGCATCGTCCACCAGCTGCTGCAGCTGTGCGTCTCGATCCGCGACCGTAACCTGCCGGGCAACCGTGACGTGTCGGGCGATCCGTGGAACGGCCGCACGCTGGAATGGGCGACCTCGTCGCCGCCGGCCTCGTACAATTTCGCGATCATCCCGACCATCCACGAGCTCGACGAAGTCGCGTACCGCAAGGAGCGCGGCCTGGGCTTCGGTCTGGAGAAGGGCCAGCAGTACGAGGACATCCACATGCCCTCGAACACGAGCGCGGGTTTCTTCATCGGCATGTTCGCGCTGGTGCTGGGCTTCGCCGGCGTCTGGCACATCTGGTGGCTGGCGATCCTCGGCTTCGTCGGTATCGTTGCGACCGCGATCATCTACAGTTCTCAGAAGAACGAGGGCTACTACATTCCGGCCGATACGGTGCGGAAAATCGAAGAGCAGCGTGGCGGCGCACGTGTCGTGGCACGGCCTGCTGGAGCGGAACTGGAGGCCAACTGATGGCACAAACCACCCTGACTGCGGGTCATCACCACGTGGCAGAGCATCACCACCCGCCGTCGCACTCGGTATTCGGCTTCTGGCTGTACCTGATGACCGACTGTATCCTGTTCGGCTCGCTGTTCGCGGTGTTCGCGGTGATGCAACACCAGTTCGCCGGCGGCCCGACCGCCAAGGACCTGTTCGACATCCCGGGCGTGGCGCGCGAAACGGCGGCCCTGCTGCTGAGCTCGATCACCTACGGCTTCGCGATGATCGGCGCGCACCGCAACAACCGCGGCGCGGTGTTCGGCTGGCTGGCCGTCACCTTCATTCTGGGCACCTCGTTCTTGTTCATGGAAATCCGCGAGTTCGCGCACCTGATCGAAGAAGGTGCCGGCCCGGGCCGCAGCGCATTCCTGTCGTCGTTCTTCACGCTGGTCGCGACCCACGGCCTGCACGTGACGATGGGCATGATCTGGATGGTCGTGCTTCTGTTCCAGATCGGGCGCAACCCGCAGCTGTCGGAGCAGGACATCCGTCGCCTGACATGCCTGTCGCTGTTCTGGCACTTCCTGGACATCGTCTGGATCTGCGTGTTTACCTTTGTCTACCTCGTGAGTATGATCTGAATGGCTCATTCTCCTCCTGCCCATGACGGCCACGACGACGCCTCGTACGGCGCCGTAAGCAGCTACCTGGTCGGCTTCGTGCTGTCGGTGATCCTGACGGCCGCCTCGTTCTGCGTGGTGCTCGGCGGCTGGTTCGCGTCAACCACCACGATGGTCATCGCACTGGCTGTGCTGGCCGCCGTGCAGATCGTCGTCCACCTGATTTTCTTCCTGCACATGAACACGTCGTCGGGCCAGCGCTGGAACCTGACCGCGTTCGTCTACACGGTGCTGACGGTCGTGATCCTGATCATCGGCTCGCTGTGGATCATGCACAACGTCAGCATGAACATGATGTCGCGTTGATGCACCGGCCCGGCGGGGGCCCGCAAGCAGCCTCGAAAAAAAACGCCGCAAGGCGGCTTCTTTTTTGTGTGGTGCGCCCAGCATGGGCGCAATCTTGGAGGTGTAAGTCCTCCCGTGAGTTGACCACAGCGAACGAAGCGAAGCGCAACTGCGTGAGGGTGACCGAGCGTGGGGAGGAAGCGTGGAGCGAAGC